>JAUZEI010000068.1 GCA_030839105.1 Actinomycetota bacterium | reverse complement strand
AGTCGCATTCTCGCGGCCTAAGCCCATCCAGAGCGCCGGCACCGTCCAGGGTTCGAGACCTTCGGCCTCCAACTCCGGATGCGCCCACCGGTTCCGGGCGTCGGGGTAGACGGCGGCGACCGCCGCTTCACCCGTGGCGAGGTGATCGGGATGACTCGCGTAGATCCGGTCCCAGTTGCGGTCGGGCGACTGCGTCACCACCCGGTCGGGTCGCAGCCGACGGATGACCCGGGTGATGTCGCGGCGCAGGTCGAGCGTTGGCTCGACGCGGCCGTCGGCGTACCCGAGGAAGTGCAGTTCGTGCACCCCGACGATGGCGGCGGCGGCCCGCTGCTCGTCGCGGCGCAGCGCGGCCATCTCCCCTCGGGGCGTCCCCGTCTCGGCGCCTCCGGCATCTCCGTCGGTGACGAGGCAATAGGCGACCTCGATGCCCGCGTCGGTCATCACCGCCACCGACCCGGCCCAGCCGAAGTCGATGTCGTCGGGGTGCGCCACCACGGCCAGCACCCGTTCCACGCCGGTCAGATCGAGCTCTTCCACTGCGCCACTCCTTCGCCGGTACCCGATGCATCCGGTACCTGATGTGCGACGCTAGTTGCCGTGACGACCTCGCCCTTCTCCGCCCGGGAGCTGGTCGGTCTCCTCGCCGATGACGACCGGCGCGCGGTGTTCGCGGCGCTGGTGCTCGGCGCGACCGACCTCCCGACGGTCCGGGCTCGGTCCGGGCTGGAGCTGCGCGCCGCCGCGAAGGCCGTGCAGCGGCTCGTCGACGTGGGACTGGTCGTGCAGGGCGACGACGGGATGCTGCACCTGCTCGGGGAGGCCTTTGCGCTCGCGGCGCGGGCCGAGGCCGAGCGCGCGCCGCGGAGCAGCGAGCACGACGAGGAGCCCGAGGACGTCGCGCGGGTGCTCCGGATCTTCGTGCGCGAGGGCCGGCTCACGTCGATCCCGACCGTCCACTCCAAGCGCTTGGTCATTCTGGACTGGCTCTCGCAGCGGTTCGAGCCGGGACGGCGGTACTCGGAGAAGATGGTGAACCTGATGCTGGCGCAGGTGCATCCCGACACGGCGGCGCTGCGGCGCTATCTCGTCGACGACGAATTCCTCTCGCGGGCCGACGGTGAGTACTGGCGATCGGGCGGAAACTACGTGCCCGCGGTCGAACCGCCTTCACCCGATACCCCGGCCTGAGCCTCGACCACCTGAGCCTGGACCACCTGAGCCTGGACCATTCGACGGATGCCGTCCTTCCATCCGACCGCCGTGGGGCCGACGAGCTCGCGGCGCTTCGAGTTGTCGGTCGGTATCCCGCCGATCGTGTGCGGCGTGCGGTCGAACTCCGGTACGACCCCGACCAGCTCGCCCATGTACTCGCACCACGCCTCGATGCTCGTCTCGTCGTCACCACCCCAGTTGACGATCGTCGCGGGAACGGTTGCGGCCGCGAGCATCCCCGGCAACGTCGCCAGGATGTCGTCGTCGTGGATCGGATTGAAACGGCTCGGGCCGCTCGGGTGGACCGGTACCGCCATCCCCGCGCGCATCAATGCGAGGTGGAACGCAGGCCAACCGCCGCCGTCTCCGTAGGGGACGTTGAGGCGTGCGATCGTCGTCGGTATCCCGAAAATGCGGCACGTCGCGCGCACGACCGCTTCCGCGGCGATCTTCGAAATGCTGTACGTCGGCATGATCACGCGGTGATTGTCGCCGAGGGGATCTGATTCGCGTTGGGGCGAACCGTCGGCCGCTTCGTACACGCCCGTCGAGGAGCAGTGCAGAAACGCCTTCGCGCCGCGGCAGCGCGCCATGAGCAGACCGGCCGCCTCCGCGTTACCCGCGAGATCGGTCTCCCACTTGTTGCTCTTTACGACCCCGAAGTTGCACACGTAGTCGACGTCGGCCGGAACGTCGTCGAAGGCGTCGCGCGCGAGGTCGACGGAAACGCAGCGCACTCCGGCCGCTTCCAGACGCGCGCGCAACGCGGCGTCCTTGAAGCGGGCGATCGCGATGACGTCGTTGTCGGCAGCGAGGCCGAGCGCGACGGGCAGCGCGACCTGACCGGTCGCGCCGGTGACGAGGATGCGTTTCCCGCTGAGCGTCACGGCGTCACCGACAACGCAGCCGCGGTCGCGGCGTCGACGCCGGAGCCGGCCGGCAGCCGGGCGGCGACGGCCAGGACGAACTGATCGTCGGGGAGCTCGGCGTCGACGCCGTCACCTTTCACGTGAGTTCGGCCGTCGTGCGCGTCGACCGCGAGATCGGGCTTGAGCTCCCGGATCGCGAATCGACCGAACCGCGCCTGCCACGCCTCCCGGTCGGCCGCTTCGGCCGGTGCCACCGGCGCGTGGACGTCGTCCGCATGCGTGGCGAGCTCGAATGCGAGGTGGAACGCCTGCCAGCGGGCGGGATACGGCCCGACGCTGCTGTCGACGTCGGCGCCGTCGCGCGCCCGGAACGCGTCGCGGTTCTGTGCGCTGTGCGTGCGCCACAGGTCGAGCAGCTGCGCCGGGGTGCGGTCGTCGAGGTCGCGGATACCGATCTCGTTCGCGGACGCGAGATCGACCGCGCCCTTGGCGCCGACGTCGGCGAGGAACTGCTGAACGGTGCCTTCGAGACACGCCCGGTTGTAGTCCTCGGTCGCGGCCAGGTGCGCCAGGAGATCGCGCACATTCCAACCGTCGCAGCGACTCGGCTTCTCCCAATCGCTGTCACTCGCAGCCGAGAAGAACTGCTCGAGGCGCGTGCTCTCGCGTGCCATCAACTCGTAGGGATCGAGCCCCTCGAGATCGTGATCGTCGACCATCTCGCCTCCTCGTCTCGGCGCCGAGCGGAGCTCCGGTGGGGAACCGCAGCGCGGTCCTGGTTCCCGCCGTGCCGGTACGGGCACCGTAACGCGCGCCCGGAGACGAAGGCCCGGCTACCGCAGGCCGGCGCTGGAGTCGGCGCGGCAGGCGACGCCCGTCGCCGTGCTCATCTGCCGCAGCTGCGTAGCCTGGCGCACGGTGGGCTGTCCGTCACCGATGGCGATTACGAGCTTTTCGACGCCGGGTTTCGCGACGAACAGCCGCCCGACACAGCGGGCGAGGTCGCCGGCCGCGTGCGCGGAGGCCGCCGCGACGGTCACGTTCGAGCGCAGCGCCAAGAGCGTGACTGCCGCGCTCAGCGGCTTTGAATCGGGGACCGGCGCGCCCGCCCCGGGATCGCACGCGGTGAACTGCACCCCGTCGGGCACCAAGTCGACGGTGGAGCGCGAACGGCCTTTGGCCCACGCCCGGAATGCGGCCAGGAGGAACGGACGGCTTCGCCCGAGACGGGGCTGGACCGCGACGCGGTAACACGTCGCACCGCCGCTCCGGTAGGTGACCGCTTCACCGCCGTTCACCGCGTCGGCCGCCGAGAGCGCGACGACGGGGTCGACGCGCATGGCAAGCGTGAGCAGCGTCTCGAACGGCCCGAACGCCTCGGTCGGGCCGACCCGCACGCCGTCGGCCGGAAGCGCCGGCACTGTCACGTCGACTGCGGGGGCGACATCGCCGGTCGAGACGAACACCCCCGACGACGGCGGAGCGCCGGTGAGCGCGGCGTCGACGGCGCGATTACCGCCGGCTGCGACCAACACGCGCACGGTCTGCGGCCCGAACTCGTAGGGCGCGCTTGTCAGCACCCGGAGGATGTCGGGAACCGACGAGGTCTCGCTCCCGACACGCGTGGTCTCGGCCGCGTTCTCGCGGTCGTACTCCTTGTGGTCGGCGGCCGACAGCTGCTTGAGGTATTCCTGTTCGATCCGTACGGCGTCGCCTTCGATGAGTCCCTTCAGGCCCGAGCCGTCGGTCACCTTCGAATCGGCTGCTCGCTCTTGCAACTTCTGCAGGTCGAAGTGCTGGTCCTGGAGCACGTGGGTCAGCTCGTGCGCGACGGTGACGCGGTGTGCGTCGTCGAGCTTCGGTCCGCGTACGATGATCTCCTGACTGGGCGGGTCGTAGTACGCGAGCGTGTCGGAGGTCGACTGCGTCTGCGCCTCCTTCAACAGGTCGACCTTGCCGCCGATGAAGCCGAGGGCACGGAAGACCGATTCTTCGCGCTGGATCTCGGCGCGGGCGCTCGCGTTCGGCGGCTCCTGGCTCCCGATCTGCTTCTCGAAATCCTTCGGCGCGAGATACCGGATCGCGACGGGGTGCTCGAATTCGAGACCACGGAGCGACGCGACCTCGGCCGCGATCGGCGCGATGCTCGGGTCCCAGCTCTTCGGGAAGAACGATCGCGCCGAGCTCGTCGTCGTGAACACGCCGGCTCCCGCGATGGCCAGCAGCACGACGAACACGACGATGCCTGCCGATCGGCCGGTGTCCCGGCCTCGGACCGCGACGGAGCCCGGAAACGCGTTGGGATACATCCTGTTCTCATCGACCTCCGACCGGACCCTCATGAGGGCGTCGATGACACCGGCCTCCGGGCGACGCCAGCCTGTGCGTCGGTAACATGCCCGGGTGTTCGACCCCTTCGACGCCGCCCGATCCCGGGACGCGTGGGACATTCTGCGCGAGCTCCGCACGGAGGGCCCGGTCGCAACGATTGCGGGCGGTCTGCGCTACGTCACGCGCCACGCCGAGGCTCGCGGCGTCCTGCGCGACACGGCAACCTTCTCGAACGCCTCGGGCATGAAGGCGCCCGGCGTCGACATTCCGTTGGAGGACCGGCTGCTCGGCGAGCTCGACCCGCCCCGGCACACCGCGGTCCGGCGCGTCATGGTCACCGCGATGACCCCCAAGGTCGTGCACGCGGCCGAGCCGTTCGTCACATCGACTGCCGAAGCCCTCTTGCAATCGCTCCCGCCCGACCGCTTCGACCTGGTCGCTTCGTACACGGGCGTCCTGCCGAACCGAGTGACGATGTACCTACTCGGTTTCGATCCAGCCGACTCCGACCAGCTCGCGCGGTGGGCCAAAGAGCTCATGGAGAGCGCCTTTCCCGCGCTGAATCGCACCGAGCGCGGCGTCGGCTTCGCCGCGGCGTTTCCCGAATTCGCGGGTTACATCGACGCGCGCATCGCCGAGCGGACCGCGCAGCTCGACGCGGGAGAGAATCGTGACGACGTGCTCGCGCGGCTCGTCCGGCTCGAGGTAGACGACGGACCGCTCCCTCCCGAACAGTTGCGCGCACTCGTACGCAACCTGATCACGGGTGGCCTCACGACCACGACGCAGCTGCTCGGCAACCTGCTGTTCGAGATCATCACCCGGCCGGACGTCGAGCGCGCCATCCGGGCCGACCGCGCGCTGCTCGGGACGGCGATCGAGGAGAGCCTGCGGCTGACTCCCCCGGTCCTGTTCCTCGCCCGCGGGTGTGTCCGTGACACGGAGATCGCGGGCTGTCCCGTGCAGAAGGGCGAGCGCGTCCTCATCGGCGCCGCCTCCGCGAATCGTGACGAACGGGTCTTCGAGCTCGCCGACGAGTTCCAAATCGATCGCGCCAACGCCGACCAGCACCTCACGTTCGGCTACGGCACGCACGTCTGCCCGGGCGCGACGCTCGCGCGCGCGGTCGCCCGCATCGGCGTGAACGCGGTCCTCGACCACTTCGGCGAGGGCGACCTGACGCTCGAGCCCGGCTTCGTGTTCGAGCAGGTACCCACCTACTTCGAGCACGGACCCCGGCGACTGCCAGTCGTGCGCGCCGACGCCTGACGAGGTCGGCTGCTTCGTCTGCCCTGAAAACGAAGGCCCGGCGCCGGCCGCGTATTTGCTGCCCGACCGCCCGCGGGACCACGGGATGTACCACCGGTGGCACCGTCAGGAAACGCGTGCGTCGCCGAAGCCGAGGACTTCCCCGTCGGCAAGCTCGAGCCAGTAGCCGTGACCGGTCTTGGTCGGGGTGATCGAGATGATCGGCGCGGGCGGTCCGGTGCCGGCGAGCGAGCCGTAGAAGTGCGCGTCGCCGAAGCTGAACACACCGCCGTCGCTTGCGACCATCCAATAGCCCTTGCCGGTCGGCGTGGACGCGATGCCGACGACGGGCGACACGATCTTCTGACCGCCCATCGATCCCTTGAACTTCGCGTCGCCGAAGCTGAACACACCCCCGTCGGCCGCGACGAGCCAGTAGCCGTTCCCGCTCGGGGTCGCGGCCATGGCGTCGACCGGCGAGTTCAGGCGCATCGCGCCCGTCGACCCGAAGAAGCGGGCGTCGCCGAAGCTGAAGATGCCGCCGTCCCAGGCGAGCAGCCAGTAGCCGTGGCCCGATCTCGTCGACGCCATGCCGTTGACGGGCTGGGCGAGGCGGAAGTTCGCGGTCGAGCCGTAGAACTGCGCGTTCCCGAAGCTGAACACACCACCGTCGGCACCGACCATCCAGTAGCCGCCTCGGTTGCGCGTGTTCGCGGCCCCGACCATCACCCATGCAATCGGGATGGACCCGGCCGCGCCGCGGTTCACGAAACTTCCGTGGGCGAGGAGACCGCCGAGCCCGTTCACCACGGCGTACCCGTGATCGTCGGCGCTCGGCAGCAACGCGATCGCGTCGCCGCGTCGGGGCGAGGCGCCGAGGTTCCCGCCGTCGCCGACCCACTCCCAGTGCCAAGCCTCGGGACACGAGCTGCCGCCCGGCTCCGCGAACGCGGGGTGGTTCCAACCGAGCGAACCCGCGACCTGCTTCATGAAGAAGTAGCCCGGACTCGAGAACGTGAGCGATCGACCGGCGTCGGTGAGGTCGGCGGCCTTACCCCAGCCGTGGTACGAGCGACCCACCGGCGTGCCGTTCGGCGCAGTGCCCACAGTTGCAACGCACGCCGGGTTGTTGCCCGGCTGGTTGGCTTGATTCGCGAACCTCACCTCGTCGGAAAGCGGTCGGTAGCACTGCTCGGCACCGAGTCCGATGTTGATCTCCCGGGCCATGGCGAAGATGCGCGCCAGGCTCGGACCGGCTTCGCGGGCGGCGACACAGTTGCGCGCGACCGTGACGAGCCGCGACGACGGCACGACACCGTTGACGGCACCGGGCAACGCGGTGGGCCGGTTGTTCGGATTGATGGGGCTGACGTCGTCGGCACTCGCGACGTCGGCCAGCGCGAATGTCGCGACGAGGACAACTGCCACGCAGAGGGTCGTCGACCGGCGAGACGGGATGCGCACGGCGCGCATTCAAGCAGGTGTGCGGGAGCGCGTCACACCGTCCCGACAAATCGCCGGCCGGACGAGTCCGGGCGGACACATCGGTCGCTTGCGCGGCGCCTCCCGCCGGACAACGCCGGGTCTCCTCGCCGGCCGACTTCGCCGGCCTCAGAACAACTTGGCGAAATCGAACGTGCGCCAACGCTCGGGTCGGAGCCGGACCGTGCGCGAGTCCTCGGTGCGCGGATTGTGCTCCACGTACCACGCGCCCAGCTCGTCGCCGAGGTATCGCTTGGCGAGCGCGAGCTCGTCGTGGTGCGCGGGTTCGATCACGACCGGACCCTCGACGCTCACGTACTGATACGGCGCCGACTCCGTCTGCACGGTCAGCGCGGCGCGACCCGCGCTCTGCAGCAGCGCCGCCTTGCGCGACGACGCGTCGATGCCGATCAGGATCTCGCCGTCCTCGTAGAGGTACCAGATCGGGAGCGCGTGCGGCCCCCGTCCGGGCTCGTCGACGGCGAGGACGCCCACGTGCACGGCGGCGAGGAACGCCTCGCGCTCCGGGCGGGTCATCGTGCCGGGATCGCTCACGTCGTGCCGACTGCCGCGAGCGGCTCCGCGTCCGGTTGCGGCGCGCCCGTGGCGTCGACGACTTCGATCGCCCGGGCCGGCAACCAGATCAAGACTCCCGCGACCGCGACGAACACGATGAGCGCCGCGATGACCGATGCCAGGTGCAGGCCACCGATGAAGCTCTGGTGCGCGGCAGAAATGATCTGCGTGCGAAAGCGCGCCGCGCTCGGAGCGTTCGCGACGCTCACCGCGCGCCCGACCGAGTCACGCGCCGAGGTTATGAGCGGTACCGGAACCTTGCCCGACAGCCGCGACGCGAGGTTCGGCCCGTAGTGCGAGGACAGAATCGAACCGAGAACGGCAACCCCGACCGCGCCGCCGACCTGACGGGTCGTGTCGTTCATCGCCGAACCCACACCCGCCTTCGCGCGGGGCAGCGAACCCATGATCGATTCCGTCGCGGGGGACATCACGTTGCCCATACCGACGCCCATGATCACGGACACGAGGACGACGTGCAGCGCACTGGACCCGACGTCGAGGGTCGTGAAGAGGAGTAGGGAGATGGCGACCAACGACAGGCCGACCGCAACGACCGCCTTGTTGCCGAACCGCACGACCCAGCGCGGGCTCAGGAACGCGAAGATCATCAACGCGGCCGACTGTGGAATCAGGATGGCGCCGGCCTTCAGTGTCGAGTAGCCGAGCACCGATTGCAGGTACTGCGTGAGGAGGAAGATCGTGCCGAAGAGCGCGAGGAAGACCAGCATGATCGCGGCGCTCGCGGCCGAGAAGCGCGGGTTCTGGAAGAAGTGCAGATCGAGCATCGGGCTCGACGACTTCAACTCCCACAGCAGGAACGACGCGAGGAGCACGAAGCCGATTGCGAAGCCGGCCATGATCTCGCCCGACGTCCATCCGTGACTCGGCGCTTCGATGATCGCCCACAGCAGCGCGCCGAGGCTGACGATCGAGAGCCCGGCACCGATCGGATCGAGGCGGGGGGTGGTCTTGTCGCTCGAGTCCGGCACGAAGAAGTATCCGAGCGCCAGCGCGGTGATCACGATCGGGACGATCACGAGGAACACCGAGCCCCACCAGAAATGCGTGAGCAGCGCGCCGCCCGCGACCGGTCCGATGCCCACACCGAGCGCCGACACGCCCGCCCAGATACCGATCGCCTTCGCGCGCTCGCGGGGCGTGGGAAAAACGTTGGACAGGATCGACAGCGTGCCGGGCATGATGCACGCGCCGCCTATCCCCATCAGCGACCGGGTCGCGATGAGCACACCCGCGGACGGCGCGAAGGCCGACATCACCGAGCCGATCCCGAACACGATCAGGCCGAACGTCAGGAACTTGTAACGCCCGAAACGATCGCCGAGGCTGCCCATCGTCAGCAACAGACCCGCGAAGACCAAGGTGTACGAGTCGACGATCCACTGCAACGCGCTGCCGGAGGCGCCCAGCCCCCCGAGATTCTTCGTGTGCGAGAGCGTCGGCAGTGCCACGTTCAAAATGGTGTTGTCGAGCCCGATCACCATGAGGCTGATGCAGAGAACTGTGAGCGTCAGCCAACGGCGCCGATAGGCGACGTCGGGATCCTTCAGTTGGGCTCGCACGCGCGCATCTCCATCACAACTTCGAGGGCAAAGGTCGAAACTTCGAGGCTATTTCGTTAGTCGACGCTCACGGCGTCGAATTCATTCCCGGTTCAGCCGACCCAGACCGTCTTCACGTTGCAGAACGCCCGAATCCCCTGCGCCGAAAGCTCGCGTCCGAAGCCCGATTCCTTGATCCCACCGAACGGGAGCTCGGGATACGACGTCGTCATGCCGTTGACGAACACTGCACCCGCTTCGAGCGAACGAACGAAGAGGTCCTGTTCGGCCGCGTCGCGCGTCCAGACGTTGGATCCGAGTCCGAAGACGGTCGCATTCGCGAGTGCGATCGCCTCCGCCGCGTCGTTCACACGGAACAGTTGGGCGACCGGGCCGAAGATCTCCTCGTGATACATGCTCATCTCGGGCGTGAGGTCGGTGATGACGGTCGGCGGATAGAACCAGCCCGGCCGATCCAGGCGGGTACCGCCGCACAAGATCCGAGCGCCGCGCGACACCGCGTCGTCCACGTACTTCTCGACGTCGAGTAGACCCTGCTCGTTCGCCAACGGTCCGACGTCGGTCTCTTCGTCCATCGGATCGCCGACGCGCAGTGCCTGCATGCGCGCGACGAACGACGCTTCGAACGCATCCGCCACATCGGAGTGCACGATGAAGCGCTTGGCGGCGATGCAGCTCTGCCCGTTGTTCTGCACCCGCGCCGTCACTGCGGTCTGCGCGGCCCTCTCGACATCGGCCGACGGCATCACGACGTAGGGATCGCTTCCGCCCAACTCGAGCACGGCGGGCTTGATTACTTCTCCCGCAATACTTCCGATCGAACGGCCGGCCGGCGTGCTCCCCGTCAGGGTCGCGGCACGCACGCGCGGATCGCGCAGGATGCGCTCCACCGACGACGCGCCGATCAGCAGCGTCTGGAACGCGCCCTCGGGGAATCCGCCCCGTCGGAACGTCTCTTCGATGAGCAGTGCCGTCTGCGGAACGTTGGACGCGTGCTTCAGCAAACCGACGTTGGCCGCCATCAAGGCGGGGGCCGCGAACCGGATCACCTGCCACAACGGGAAATTCCAGGGCATTACCGCGAGCACCGGTCCGAGCGGCTCGTACCGCACGTACGCGCGCGACGCGCCGACCGCGGCCGCATCCCCGGGCTCGTCCGCGAGCATCGCCTCCGCGTGCTCGGCGTAGAAGCGGCATCCCTTCGCACACTTCTTCACCTCGGCCCGAGCGGCCACGATGGTCTTGCCCATCTCGGTCGTCATGACCCGGGCGATCTCCTCGACGGCCGCATCGAGATAGTCGGCCGAGGCGTTCATCCAGCGGGCGCGGTCGGCGAAGCTGGTCCGCCGGAACTCGACCGCCGTCGCCGCCGCCCGAGCGATGCGCTCGTCCACCTCGGTGTCGGACAGTGCCTCGAAGGTCTTCTCGATCTCACCGGTCGCGGGGTTCGTCGTCGCAATGGCCATGTACTCCTTGTACCACCGCGGGGCACCCGGGTACCGAGGAGCCGCGGTGCCAAGGTGGGCCGCGGTGCCAAGGTGGGCCGCGGTGCCAAGATGGGCCGCGGTGCCAAGATGGGGAGGTGAGCGATACTGCCTTCACCTCCAGTCCCTTCGTGGGCGCCATCGAACCGATCGTCGCGTCCGATGCCGAGATCCGTCGGGCACTCGAAGACGCCGAGGTCCCGCCCCTGCTCCCGGCGCTCGCCTACCTGAGCGGCGACCTCTCCCTGTTGCGCGAGAACCTGCGTCCCGACCCGATCCTGCTCGCGACGCCCCAGGGCGGTCTGAGTGAAGCCCAGGTCGCCGAGGCGCGGGAGCTGGCCCTCGGCGTCCTGATCCGTTTCCGAGACGGGGAGCTCCAGCCCGCGCCACCGCCGTCCGAAGCCACCCTCCTGCAGATCATGGAGTTCGCGGTCGGGGGCGGCGCCGACATGGCCTCGTACCTGCCGCTCCTGGAGGAGGAGCTCGCGGTCCGGGGCGAGGACCGCCGGGCACCGGCATGGCGCAAGGACGAGATCGCACCCGGCGTCGACTTCGAGGTGCTGATCATCGGCGCGGGCATGTCGGGCCTGCTCGCCGCGCATCGCCTCGTGCAGGCCGGTGTGTCCTTCGTGATCGTCGAGAAGAACAACGACGTCGGGGGTACATGGCTCGAGAACAGCTATCCGGGCTGTCGGGTCGACAACCCCAACCACAACTACAGCTACTCGTTCGCGCAGCGCCACGACTGGCCTCTGCACTTCTCGACCCAGGACGTGCTCCTCGACTACTTCCGGCGTTACGCCGACGCGTTCGACCTCCGACGTTTCGTGCGATTCGGGACGCACGTCGAGTCGGCCACGTGGTCGGAGGCGGAACGGCGTTGGGCCGTGCGGGTGAGGTCGGCCGACGGCCACGAGCACACGATCCACGCCAACGCGGTGATCAGCGCGGTCGGTCAGCTGAACCGTCCGCTCTTTCCCGATATCGAGGGACGCGATTCGTTCGAAGGCCCCACGTTCCACTCCGCGCGCTGGGATCACGATCTCGACCTGACCGGCAAGCGCGTCGCGGTGATCGGCACGGGCGCGAGCGCGGTGCAGTTCATTCCCGAGATTGCGCCGCGCGTCGGCGAGCTCCTCGTGTTCCAACGCACTCCGCCGTGGCTCGGACCGACCGAGGATTACCACGCCGCGGTCGAACCGGGTCTGCGCTGGCTCTACACCCACGTGCCCTCGTACAGCGAGTGGAACCGTTTCCTCATCTTCTGGAAGATGGGCGACGGCGTGCTGGCGGGCGTTACCGTCGAGCCCGACTGGGAACCGAAGGACAAGTCCGTCGGGCTGATCAACGACATTCTGCGCCAGCTGTTGACCGGCTACCTCGACACGGAGTTCGCGGATCGTCCCGACCTGCGCGAGAAGGTAGTGCCTTCGTATCCCCCGGGCGCGAAGCGGCTGCTGCGCGACAACGGTGTGTGGGCGAAGGCGTTGAAGCGTGAGAACGTCGCGTTGATCACCGACCCGATCCGCGAGATCACGCCGACCGGTGTGGTGACCGCCGACGGTGCCGCACACGATGTCGACGTGATCATCTACGGCACCGGTTTCCAGG
>JAUZEI010000061.1 GCA_030839105.1 Actinomycetota bacterium | reverse complement strand
ACTACTCCGCCGCGATCAACTACGCCCGCACGCTCGTCGCGATCGATCCCACGGATGCGATCAAGGAGTTTGTCAAGGCGTCGACGCTCGATCCGAAGCAGCCCGAACCGTACGCATACACCGGCTGGCTCACCGCGCTGGTCGCCCGCCAGGTCACGACGCCGGCGACCAAGCAGCAGCTGCTCGACGCGGCAGCCCGGAGCATCGACAAGGCGATCTCGGTCGACCCCGCCTACGCTCCCTCCTACGTGTTCAAAGGCGTGATCCTCGCGAAGATCGAGAACAAGCCGTGTCAGGGAGCGATCGCGCTGCAGCAATATCTCGCCGGCGCCCCCACCAACGACGTCATGCGTCCACTGGCATTGACGGCGTTGTCGGACGCGGTGAAAGCGGGTAAGTGCCCGTCACCCAACTCCACACCCACCACCAAGCCGTAAGGAGCCCTTCGTGGCCGCCAACAAGATGCCCGAACAGCAGATCGACGCCGACAAGATCTACCGCGTCACGATCACGACCGACCGGGGCCCGATCGTCATGGACCTCGACCCGCAGCTCGCGCCGAACACCGTCAACAACTTCATCGGGCTCGCGCGCCAGGGCTACTACGACAACCTCACGTTCCACCGGGTCGTCCCGGAGTTCGTGATCCAGGGTGGTTGCCCCGAGGGCACCGGCACCGGCGGCCCGGGCTACAAGTTCGCCGACGAACCCGTCAAAGGCGAGTACACGCTCGGCGCGGTGGCCATGGCCAACGCCGGCCCGGACACGAACGGCTCGCAGTTCTTCATCTGCATCGACGACTGCACCCGCAAGCTCACGCCGAACTACAACCTGTTCGGGCACGTCGTGTCGGGCATAGACGTCGCGCAGGCGACGAAGGTCGGCGACGCGTTCAACAAGGTCGAGATCGAAGAGCGAGACCGGTAGAAACCGTCGAACGCGGGACGGCGGCGGCGAACCGGTAAGAATCGGGCTGTGCGGATCACTGCGAAAGCGGATTACGCGGTTCGGGCGGCGGTCGAGCTTGCCGCGGCCGAGAAGACCGCGAAACCCGTCAAGGGCGAATATCTGGCGCGCGCCCAGGGGATCCCGCAGAACTTTCTCGAGAACATCCTCACCGAGCTGCGGCGCGCCGGCATCGTCCGCACGCGACGCGGCGCCGACGGTGGCTACCAGCTCGCTCGCCCCGGCGCCGAGATCACGGTTGCCGAAGTGCTGCGTGCGGTCGAGGGACCGCTCGCCGCGGTGCAGGGCATCCGGCCGGACCAGCTGGTCTACGAGGGCGCCGCGGAGCGGCTCCCCGAGGTGTGGGTGGCGCTGCGGGCGAGCCTGCGCGATGTGCTCGAGCACGTCAGTGTCGCCGACATCGCCAAGGGTCGGCTCCCGCCGGTCGTGAAGGATCGCACGCGTCCCAAGGACGCGTGGCGGGCGCACTGAATCCAGTCGTCGCAACCCGAGCCGACGACACGGAAAACTGCATCCCGGGCGGCGTGGCTTCACTTGTCAGGTAGCGGGTAGACAAGTACGATACAGGTCGTGCGCTACCTCGACCTCGCCGATGCCCTTCGAGCCCGGATCGTGGCCCGCGACCTCGGCGCCGGGGGCGCGCTGGCCGGGGAGGTCGACCTCGCCCGCGAGTACGGCACCAGCCGGGTCACTGTGCGCCGAGCCCTCGACCTGTTGCGCCAAGAGGGGCTGGTGACGAGCCGCCGCGGTGCCGGCTGGTTCGCGGCGGTCGATCCGGTTCGTCAGCCCCTCGGCCGCGTGACGACGGTGGAGGCCGCGGTCGAGGCGGCCGGCGCGCGTCCGGGGCGGAAGATCCTTGCGTTCGGATTCGTCGACGCGCCGCCGGCAGTCGCCGACGCGCTTCATGTAGAGCGGACGGCCGACGTGTTGCGCGTCGAGCGCGTCAACCTCGCCGACGACGAGCCGTTCGCGTTGGTGACGGTCTGGGTTCGCGCCGATGTCGGTGCGGACGTGTCGCGGGCCGATGTGGAGCGGTCGCCGTTCTACGACTTGTTGCCACTGCGCGGACTCGAGCTCGGTTCTGTACACCAGACGATCACCGCCGAGCTCGCAAGCGCGGAGGCGGCGCGGCTGCTCGCATGTGGTCCGGGCGATCCGTTGTTGCTGTGCCGGCGGGTCACGAACGATGCGGCCGGCGTGCCGACGCTTGTTTCCGAGCACCGCTATCCCGCGGACCGTACGACTTTCGAGATCGAGTTCTCGCTGCGAACAGGAGCGCTGAAACATGCCTGACCGGATTGGACCGACGACCCCGGAAGCTCTGGTAGCCGCCGTATACGCCTCCTTTCCCGAACGCGTGGCGATGACGCGGGAGCGACTCGGACGCCCGATGACATTCGCGGAAAAGGTGCTTGCCGTACATGCCAACGATCCGCGCGAGGTGGGCCTGGAGCGCGGAGTCGACTACGCCGACTACCGGCCCGATCGCGTCGCCATGCAGGATGCGACCGCGCAGATGGCCTTGTTGCAGTTCATCCTCGCGGGGATGCCCGCAGTAGCGGTGCCGACCACCGTCCACTGCGACCACCTCATCCAGGCGCGCACGGGTGCCGATGCCGACATGCAGGTCGCGGTCGACACCAACCGCGAGGTGTACGACTTCCTGCAATCGGTGTCGTCGAAGTACGGCATCGGCTTCTGGAAGCCGGGCAGCGGGATCATTCACCAGGTCGTGTTGGAGAATTACGCGTTCCCGGGCGGGATGATGATCGGAACCGACTCGCACACGCCGAACGCGGGCGGCCTGGGCATGATCGCGATCGGGGTCGGCGGTGCCGACTCGGTCGACGTGATGGCGGGCTGGCCGTACAACACTCGTGTTCCGAAGCTGATCGGTGTGCGTCTGACTGGCACGCTGTCGGGTTGGACCGCGGCCAAGGACATCATCTTGAAGGTCGCCGGCATCCTGACGGTCGCGGGCGGCACGGGTGCGATCGTGCAGTACTTCGGCCCGGGTACGCAGTCGATCTCGGCGACGGGCAAGGCGACGGTCTGCAACATGGGTGCCGAGATCGGGGCGACCTGCTCGCTGTTCCCGTACGACCACGAGACCGCCAAGTACCTGAAGGCGACCGGCCGCGAGGCGCTCGCCGATCTCGCCGACCGCTACGCCGAATACATCGTCGACGATCCCGAGGTCGAGGCGGATCCCGAACGATTCTTCGAT
>JAUZEI010000057.1 GCA_030839105.1 Actinomycetota bacterium | reverse complement strand
GCCGGCATCACGGCACGGTCTTCGAAGTCCCGTCTTCGAGGTACCCGCTCAAGTCTGAGCCACCGCGCGCTCGATGAAGTAGGTGAGGGGAACGGACCGGGTGGCTCGAGAGGGGGAGCCATGCCTGTACAAGTCACCACGCTCGATCGGGAGATCGAGCTCGAGGAACGCCTGGTCGGGCTACCGACCGATCGACCGTTGACCGACGGCGCCATCGCCCGGCGCCATATGCAGATTGCCATCGTGCTGGGTGCGAGCGGCTTCGTCGCGTTGTACGCGGTCTTCGCCGCGAACCGGAGCATCCGGTTCGGGGCAGTGTCGCTGGCCGTTCTGTTCGGCGCGTACGCAATGGAAAAGGACCGTCATCTCCGCCGGCTTGCACTGCTGCGAGGAGACTCGATGCGCATCACACTCGCCGTCGCCGGCGAGTTGATGTTCTCGGGCGTGCTCGCCGGCGATCGCGAGCTGCTCGACCTGCGCGACGGCATCGGGCGCGCGGCCGGGCGGCTCGCGGCAGGTCTGGCCGACGCGATCCCGGCCGACTGCACGCGCCTACGGCTGGTTGGGCCGTCGGGCGAGGTGCCGGTCGCGGCCGAACGCGAGCTCACGGCCCGCCGGTTGGTCACCGACGATCCCGCGGCCGCACAAGCGGTGGTACGGACCCGTAAGGCGTCTCGTCAGGTGACGACCGACGGGCGGGGCATCATCGTCGTGCCGCTGCGCCGCGGCGAGGAGATCCTCGCGCTGCTCGAGGCGGTGGCGCCCGCCGGCGATCGTTTCCGCCCGGTCGACGTCGCGCAGGCCGACGCCTACGCGCGGGGCGCGGTGGCCGCCCTCTCCGCGCACGGGTAGCGGTACCCATTAGCGTCGCCGCCCGTGGGTGAGCTCGACGGGCAAGTCACGATCATCAGCGGGGGCGCGTCGGGAATCGGGCGTGCCACCGCGGTGAGGTTCGCGGCTGAGGGCGCGGTGGTCGCGGTGTTCGATCGTGACGCCGACGCCGCCGCCGCGGTCGCGCAGGAGGTCGGTGGGACCGCGTACACGCTCGACGTGCGCGACGGCGATGCGTTCTCGTCGGCCGTCCGCGGGGTAGCCGACGCCAACGGGCGCGTCGACGTCCTGTTCAACAACGCGGGTTCCGGTGATCTGCGCCCGCTGCACACCGTCGACGACAAGATCTGGCATCGGCTGATCGACGTGAACCTCACGGGCACGTTCAACGGCATGCGCGCCGCGGTGCCGCTGATGCTCGACGCGGGGCACGGCACGATCGTCAACAACGCATCCCTGTCGGGCTTCATGCCGACCCGCAACGAGGCGGCGTACTCGGCTGCAAAGGCCGGCGTCATCGCCCTCACCCGGAGCGGTGCTCTCGAGTACGGCCCCGCGATCCGGGTCAACTGCGTGGCACCCGGCCATGTCCGCACGCCGTTGACCGCGGCGTTCGAGCACTTCCCCGAGGTGTTCGAACCGGTCGAGCGGACGATCCCGCTCCGCCGCATCGGCAACGCCGACGAGATCGCCGAGGTCGTCTTGTTCCTCGCGTCGATGCGGTCGAGCTACATCACCGGTCAGACGCTCGTCGTCGATGGCGGCATCTCGCTGCCGCAGGCGGGTACCGACGTCGCCCTCCAGCAGCTGTTCGATCGCTTCAGCAGCTGACGCTCGCGATCACGAGAACGGTTGCGCGAAGAACCACTGATGCCCCTCGGGGTCGGTCGCGCCGTAGCTGCGCACCCCGTAGGGCATGTCGGTCGGCGCTCGGTCGGGCTTCGCGCCCGCCGCGACCGCGCGTTCGTAGTGCGCGTCGATGTCGTCGACGTGCACATGCAACCCGACCGTCACGTCGCCGCCGTGTAAGGGGTTCTTGTAGTCGGGCGGGGTCCCCAGCATGAGGACGGAGTCGCCGACCGCCATCTCGCAATGACTCAGGGAGCCGTCCGGGTTCGTGTTGCGCATCCGTTCGGTGAACCCGAACGCGGCGGCGAGGAACTCGAGGGCCGCGGGCAGATCCTCGTAGAACACGTAGGGGCTGAGGGCCGGATACTCGTAGCCCCCGTACTCGACCCTCGCGGTCTCGCTCATCGCTCTTCTCCCGGCTCGGGGAACGCGCAGAACTCGTTGCCGGCCGGATCCGCGATGACCGTCCACCGTTCGTGCTGTTCGACAATTGTGGCGCCCCGGCGGGCCAACTCGTCGACGCTTCCGTACACGTCGACGTGCACCCGATTCTTCACGCGCTTCGGTTCCGCGACAAGGTTGAACCAGAACGACGGCCCCGGTTCACCGACCGGGTCGATGGCGACGGCCGGATCGTGTTCGGGACCGTCGATTCCGCGAGCCCGCAAGGCGGCGAGATCGTCTTCCGTGTGGGCACGGACCACGTAGCCGAGCGTCTCTGCCCACCAGTGCGCCAGCGCCCAAGGGTCGGCACAATCGAAGCAGACGTCCTTCAGTCGCGACATGCACTCAACCTGGCGAATTGCTCATTTGCCGGACTCAGTGCGGGCGTCGAACGTGCCGATTGAGTGCGGGTGTTCGATCCGGAGCGGGACGACGATGACGGCACCCATCGCTTCTGCGTGCGGCTCCTGACGATCATCGGCATCTCACTTGCCGTCTGCATCGCGCTGTATCCGTCGGTGATCGGATTCCCGGCCGGACCGGAAGGCACGACGACGTGCATGGCGATCACGAACGGATGGCACGGCGAGATGGCACCCCCCACCGCGGCGGACCTCGCGGCGATAGACGCCGGCGCGCCGCCGATGCCGACCCCGGCCCAAGCTCAGGATGCCGCCTTCATGGCTCGCTTCCGGGCCGCATGGCAGGCCTTCAAGGCGCGTCCCGACACGCAACGGGCGAATGCGTGGGTCGAGTGGGAGACCGGCCCCGGTCGGTGCATCCACGAGGGCCGGCACCGGCTCATCGTCTCGGGGATCGGCCTCGGTGTTGTTGCAGCCGTGTGTGCGGGCGTCGCGATCGTTCGCCGGACGCGAACGAACCTGCGTCGTTCTCACGCGGCGAGCGCAGGAACGTGACGCAGGTTCGTTCGGGAACGCGTGTTGCGCCGTTAGACCGCTTCGAGCAGCTCGCGGGCGCCGACGTCGGCGGACGGGTGCCGCAGCTTCGACATGGCCCGGGCCTCGATCTGACGGATGCGCTCGCGGGTGAGACCGAAGTGTTCGGCCACTTCCTCGAGTGTGCGCTCTCCACCACCGTCGAGACCGAAACGCAACGTCAGGATCGTGCGCTCGCGCTCGTCGAGCACGGAGAGCACCTTCGCCACTTCGTTCGGCAGGAGGCTCGTGGCCGCGTGCTCGAACGGAGCGACCGCGTTGCGGTCCTCGACGAAGTCGCCGAGCTCGGCATCGCCGTCGTCACGGACGGGCTCGTCGAGGGAGACCGTGTCGACCGCGTAACGCAGTACCTCGACGACCTTCTCGAGCGGCAGCTCCGCCTCACCCGCCAGCTCGGCAAGCGTCGGCGTGCGGCCGAGCGATCCCTCGAGCGAGGCGCGGAGCTTGAGCAGCGCCGTCAGCATGTCACCGGCGTGTACGGGCAGCCGGATGACACGCGCCGAGTTGGCGATACCCCGCTGGATCGCCTGGCGGATCCACCAGGTCGCGTACGTCGAGAACTTGAAGCCCTTGCGCCAGTCGAACTTGTCGACCGCGTGGATGAGGCCGAGGTTGCCCTCCTGCACGATGTCGAGCAGCGGCAGACCGGAGCTCTGGTACTTCTTGGCGATCGACACCACGAGCCGCAGGTTCGAGTTCACGAACTGGCGGTGCGCCTCTTCTCCCTGACGGATCTCCCGCTTGATCTGGCGGCGCTGCGTGGGCGTGAGCTTCTTGGCAGTCTCGAGTCGCTCGGTGGCGGCGGTTCCGGTTTCGATCGCTTGCGCGAGCCGGATCTCATCGTCCTTGGTCAGGAGGTTGTGACGACCGACGTCCTCCAGGTAGAGGCGGACGAGGTCTTCGTAATCGCGATCCTCGCGACGGGCCTTGACTGGCTTGGCCATAACTTCACTTTCGGAGTCGGCGGAAACGGGGCTTCGAGTTCGAGCTTGTGCGGTGGACTTATTTCACTATCGAGTATCGGCTGCACGCCGACTTCGGGCGAGTATCGGGTGCCTCGGGCGAAGGACCGGAACGGAGAGCGGGCACCTGGTGCAACGCTCTCCGACCGGGAGGTTGTTCCTCGAAGCTGGGGATACGACGGGGGGAAGTTTCGAGTTGCCGCCGGCCAAAGCCGGTCCTCAATCATATCCGAGCCGGACGGCGATCTCAAGCTGTAATATTACGTCTGACCAGGGGAAACGCGCTTTCGGGTGACGGGATAGTGATACCCGTGCAGCCGAACTTCAACTCGTCGGCCGCTCCACCCGCCCGGCTTGGGGTCGGGTTTGGCGTCCGGCCGGTCCGAGCCAGATCTGGACCGCGCCGTAGGCGCGCCACGGCCGCCAGCTCTCGGCCCGCGCCGCCGGATCGTCGCCCAAGACGCGGCGTAGCCCCAGGTCGGAAGCCGGGAACGCGTCCCGTTCGCCGCACGCCCGCATCGCCACATAGTGCGCGGTCCAGGGCCCGAAGCCGGGCAGCGCCTGGAGCTCGGCCAGCGTGTGTTCGAGGTCTCGTGCCCGATGAAGCTCGAGGTCGCCGGTCGCCACGGCCCGGGCCAGCTCGTTCACCGCTCGCCCTCGGGGCGATGTCAGACCGACTTCGGTCAGGTCGGCCTTGGCCAGCGTCGAGGCGTCGGGGAAGAGATGGGTGAGGCCCAAGGCGGCGATGCCGGGCACCGGGGTGCCGAAGCGCTCGACCACCCGGCCGGCGAGGGTCGTCGCGCCCGCCACCGAGATCTGTTGGCCGATCACCGCCCGAACGCTCACCTCGAGCGGGTCGACCGCGCCGGGGACGCGCACGCCCCGGCGCGCTCGCACCAGTGGTCGCAGCATCCGATCCCGCGCCAACGCGGCGTCGATCACGGTCGGATCGGCGTCGAGGTCGAAGAGCCGGCGCACACTTGCGAGGAGATGCACCAATCCGTCGAACGTGGGGAGGTGAAGCCGCAGGCGCAGGGTCGAACGTTCCGGCTCGTCCCACACCTCCATGACACCGGGCGCGCCCGCGAGCTCGATCACGCGGCGATAGGCGCCCGCGTCGAGGTCGACCATCTCGACGCCCGGAATCGCGCGCGGCGCGAGGAACGAGAGCATCGGCGTCCACGCGAGCGGCGCTCGGTACGGCATGCGCAGCTCGAGGCCGCCGTCGGCCACCAGGCGGTCGGGCGCGCGGCGACGGGCGCGTAGGTCGTTGGGTGTGAACCGGAAAACCTCTTTCATCACCCGGTTGAATTGGCGGACGCTGTTGAACCCGGCCGCGGTGGCTACCTGGGCGAGCGGGAGATCGGTGTCGTCGAGGAGCCGCCGGGCGAAATGGGCGCGGCGGCTGCGCGCGACCTCCGCGGGCGTGGCGCCGACGTGCAGGTCGAACAGTCGGCGCAGATGGCGGGCGCTCACTCCGAGCCGGGCCGCCAGGGCATCTTCGGTGGCGTCGTCGAGCGCGCCGTCGGCGATGGCCCGCAGCGCGCGGCATACGAGCTCGGGTGCTTCGACCCAGCCGGGTACGGGTTCGCGATCCGGGCGGCACCGTAGGCAGGGCCGAAAGCCCGCCGCCTCCGCGGCCGCGGCCGACGTGTAGGGGCGCGTGTTGCGCGCGAGGGGGTTCCCGCTGCATCCCGGCCGGCAGTAGATGCCGGTAGTGACGACTCCGGTGAATGCATCCATGTCGCAGTTCTAGGGCATCCGCATAGACGGATCCGGACACGCCCCGCGCCTGTCCGGATCCGGCGAAGCGAGCCGTCGTAGAACAGGTCCATGACGACAGACGTGGCAGTTGTCCGGTTCGCACTCGGCTCGTTCCGAGCGAAGGTGGAAGACGGTGTGGTGCGCAAGGCGACGTTCGACCCGACCCCGCAACCGGTGCATTGCGACCCGTTCGGTGTGCACGATGTGTTGGTCGCGTACTTCGCCGGCGACGTGGCCGCTCTCGACTCCTTGGCGGTCGGCGCGCGCGGCACCGCGTTCCAACACGCCGTGTGGGATCAGTTGCGGAGGATTCCGGTGGGCACGACGATCTCGTACGGCGAGATGGCCCGGCGGGTCGGGAGGCCGACGGCTTCGAGAGCGGTCGGCATGGCGAACGCGACGAACCCGATCGCGCTCATCGTGCCGTGCCACCGCGTGATCCGTACGGGGGGTGCGCTCGGCGGCTACGGGTTCGGTCTCGACTACAAGCACTGGCTCCTCGAGCACGAGTCGGCCGGGCAGTTATCCCACGGGCCGCTATTCCATAGGGACGCGGGGGACGATCGCCGAACCGAAGCGGTCGAAGATGTCGTCGAGGCTGTGACCGGTGATCGTCAGGCCGTGATTGCGTAGACCGACGACCGCGCGGCTCGGGTCGGGGGCCCGCCGGACGAGATCGGCGACGGAGGCGGCGAGCTGCAATGTCCCGCACGGGAAGTTGACGTCGGTCGAGACCGTTCCGTCGATCCACCCGTGTACGTGCAGGATCGCGCCGACGTCGGGGTGCTCGCGGTAGATCATCCAGTGCTCGATCGCGTCGACCGACACTCGCCGCGTCTTCACGCCGGGAGGAACGCTGAGCACCATCGTCTCGCGTTCGGGGTCGAAGCCGCGTACGAGCAGGATGTGTTCGCCGACGAGCCGGAGATCGGCTTTGTCGACGCCACTGGCGCTCATCCAGTACACGGGGCCGTCCGGATCGGGCGCGCCGCGGAGCTCGCTCCCGAGGTAACGCACGCTCACGTTGCCGTACGAGAGGCCGCCGATGCCGTAGAGCAGTTCGACGTGGCGCAGATCACGAGGTCCGAGGATCTCTTCGATGGGGAAGGGCGCGGGGAGGAGGTCGAGGGCCTCGAGCGCGCGTCCTGCCCGCAGCATCTGCGTGGTCTGTTCGTCGCCGTGCCAGAGCGGTTCGGGGAGGTCGGTGACGAAGTCGTTCGCGATCACGAGTTGCGACGCGGCGAGTGGTTCGATGCGAGCGAACGCGCGCCGCGCCAGCTGGTCGTCGGCGAGGCCGGGCCCGACGCCGTACACCCCCTGTTCGAGTGTGACGAAGCGCACGACGAGACCGTCCGGTCCGTCGCTCACCATGACGCAGAGGTTCGCGAGCGCGCGCACGAGTAGCGGGTAACCGACGCGCAACAGCTCGACGCGGTCGTCCGGGATCGTTTGCAGCTCGGCGATCGCGATCACGAAGGTGGGCGCGGCCTTTCGGCGGTAGGGCCGGGGCGCGTCGGCATCGATGGAGTGCAGCACGACGTTGGTGCTCGGTCCGGGCGCGTCGAGCTGCGTGTACCCCGCGTCGTGCATCGCATCCGTGATGCCGGCGACGAACCGTTGGAGCACTGCGCTCGAACGAAGATCGTTGCGCGCGAACGTGCGATCGATGCTCGTCGCACTCGTGAGGATGCCTTCGGCCGTCAGCTCCGTCACCACCCCAAGTGAATCACGTGCGCGCGGTACATGCGAGGCCCCGTGTGAGGCGTGGGTCCGGTAGCTTCGACCCGATGGCGGCGCCGAATCGACCGCACGCGGCAGCCTCGGTGACGTTTCGCTGCTACGGGCATCCACGTATCACGGGAAGCCATACCAAGACCCTCGAGCTCACGCGTGAGACCGACGTGACCGGCCGTGCGACGTGTGTGCTCGGAGTGCGAAGCGAACACGACGATCGCGCGCTGCTGCGCCTGCGAGGTGAAGTCGAGGTCGTGCTCGAGGGTGCAAGTCACCGCGACACTTTCACTGCGGCGATGAGTCCGTTCTTTCTCGGCGACGATTCGCTCGTGTTCCGCCACGGACCGGGGCTACGCGGGCGCACGTTCGCTTACGACGCGACCAAGAGCGCGGCCGAGGTCGATCGTGTGCTCGTTCGGGCCCTGGCCGACGGTGACGCCGAGCTCCGCGTCACGATCCGCGAGCTCGGATCGGGCGACCGGCGCGGCGCACTCTTCGTCGTGTCGGTTCCGATCGGCAACGACGACGACCTGTCGCCGCGGGCGCGTCAGGTCCTGGAGGCAGCCGATCTCGTGCTCGCGGAGGACACGCGCCGATTCCGCGACCTCGTGCAACGGACCGGGATGCACGTCGAGGGCGGCGTGCTGAGCTACCACGATCACAACGAAGCCGGGCGCGTCGACAGTGTGATCCGCCGACTCGAAGACGGCGCGCGCGTCGCGCTCGTGAGCGACGCGGGGACGCCGTTGTTCAGTGATCCGGGATACGTCGTCGTCAACCGTGCAGTCGACGCGGGATACGCGGTGAGTCCGGTGCCCGGACCGTCGTCGATGCTCGCGGTCCTGAGTGCGTCGGGGCTGGCCGTCGACCGGTTCACCTACACGGGATTCCTGCCCCGGCGCTCCGCCGCCCGCCAGGCCGAGCTGCGCCGGCTGACGGAACGCGGCGACGCGTTCGTGGTGCACGAAGCACCACGCCGGATCGCTGCGCTACTCGCCGACATCGCAGTCGTCAGCCCGGACTGGGACCTCTGCGT
>JAUZEI010000039.1 GCA_030839105.1 Actinomycetota bacterium | reverse complement strand
TTCTTCAGCTTGCGCACGTCGATCTTGAACGACTGCGTCTCGCGACCGAACGTTGCGGCGAGGTCGGCGGCGCGCACCCCCGGGCGCTCGGCAATCGTCCGGAGCACGGCCGCGGTCCACGCACCGTGCGAGCTCGCCCGGTCGAGCCGTGCGAGGCGGCGCGCGATGTCGTCGGCCTCACCGGGTGTGAGCTCGACGGTCGCGGCGAGCAAGGCGCGAGGATCCGGGTCGGCCGCGGCGTGGATGCGGATGCGATAGGTCGGCAGCTCGGGACCACCCCGCAGCGCAGCGACGACCTCGGCGCGGGTCGCGAAGCCCGCGCGACGGGCGTCGGCGTTCGTGATGCGCTCCGGGTCGACGACGTCGATCGCTCGACGACGATGCGACCCGCCCCGGTGCGATACGTGTTTCCCGCGACGACCTGCGGGCGCTTCCACCGACGGAACGTGAGCGTCACCTCACCGTTGACGATCGCGTCGCGGTAGCGGGCCTGGATGAGCACGCCCAATCCTTGCGTATCGGCAGTCCCGCGGGCGCCGAGATGACAGACTCCGCGCGTGCAGCACGAACATCGCCGGGGTGCCGCGCGGCGGACGGCGATCGTCGCGGCGGTGATCGCAGCCGGGTTCGTCTCGACCGGATCGGCGATGCCGGGACCGACGGCGACGGATCATCCGCCCACGGCGCCGACCGGGCTTACCGTCGACGACGACCCCGCGCCGCTCGCGGTGACCGGCCCGCCGGCATTCGGGTGGATCGTGAACGATCCCGACCGCAACGAGAGTCAGCGCGGCTACGAGTTGGTCGTGACCGACGCACCGTCGGCTGCGCAGCACACGGTGTTGTTCGACAGCAGCCCGACAACGAGCGGTCAGCAGTCGTACGTGCACGCTCCCGGTCTGCGGCTCGCGGCCGACCGGCGTTACTGGTGGACCGTGCGCACGCAGGACGCATCCGGCCGCTTCGGTCCCTACTCCGCCGAGGCGCACTTCGACACGGGCCCGGCCGACTCCGACTGGCGCGCGTCGTGGATCCGCCGGGGCGGAAACCTCACGTCTCGGTCGGACGTCTTCGCGTTGATCCGCAAGGAGACGACACTCGACGCCAGCCCGGTCGTACGCGCGCGGGTGTACGCGGCGGCCGGCCAGCAATACGACCTGCGCGTGAACGGCACGCGTGCCGCGCAAGGTCCGTCGTTCTCGTATCCCGACGAGCAGTACTACGAGACGACCGATGTCACCACGCTGGTGCAGGCGGGCCGGCCCAACGTCTTCGCGTTCGTCACGCACTGGTCGACGCCCGGGCAAGGGCGGCCGCCCTCGCCGGAGGCCTTCATCGCGCACATCAGTGTCGACCATGCGGACGGCACCCAGGAGGTGTTCGACACCGACGCGTCCTGGCGCACGCACACGAGTCCGTGGATCCCGTCGACTGCCCGAAACGAGGAGGGCGACTTCGTCGAGCACGTCGACGAACGCTTGGATCCCGTCGGGTGGGACCGACCCGGTTTCGACGAGCGAGGTTGGCTGCCGCCGACGGTTGTCGGTAGGCATCCGTCGATCGTGTTCCGTCACCTTGTCGCGGCTCGCACCCATGTCGTCTACGAATCGGTACCGCCGAAGTCGTTGACGCGACTGGTCGACGGGACGTACGTCGCCGACTTCGGCGCGGTCATCGCCGCGACTCCGGTCGTCGAGATCCGCGCGGGCGTCTCGGGCCGGGCCGTCAAGCTCGTCTCGGGTGACCTACTCGATGCCGACGGGCACGTCTCGACCACCCGCGGCCACCAGGAAACCGACATGCACTGGGACTTCGACGAGCGCGCGGGCGCGCAGGAGCTCCGACCATTCGGCTATCTGGGCTTTCGCTACCTCGAGGTCGGCGGCGCGGTCGAACCGTTGACGACCGCCGACGTCACGGTCGCGGCGCGCCACGCCAACTACCCCGACGAGCACGCGGCGAGGTTCCACACGTCGAACCCGGGCATCGACGCGGTCTGGAACCTCGCGCGCCACACCGCGCTGTACGACACGCAGGAGCAGTTCCTCGACACACCCACGCGCGAGAAGGGACCGTTCCTCGGCGATTCGTACGACGTCTCCCAAGCGACCATGGCCGCGTTCGGCGAGCGGTCGACTACGTCCCAAGCCCTGCGCGACTTCGCCCGTTCGCAAGCGCGCTACTGGCCCGATGGCCGGGTCAACGCGGTGTACCCGAACGGCGACGGCAAGCGCGACATCCCGGACTCCACCGAGGACTACGTGAGTTGGGTGTGGAAATACTGGATGGCGACCGGCGACCGCGAGCAGCTCGCGGCGCTGTATCCCGTGGTACGCCACATCACCGACTATCTCCAACGGGCCGTCGATCAACGGACGGGTCTGCTCACGGATCTGCCGGGCGGGGGCGGCGACTACCTCTACGGTCTGGTCGACTGGCCGCCGCAGATGCGCTACGGCTACGACATGAACACGGCGGCGCGCACGACCCTGAACGCGATGGCGGTCGAGGACTTCCGGCGCGCCGCGCTGATGGCCCGGGCGCTCGGCATGCCTCCGGCCGAGAGCACCACGGAGTCGCAGCGGGCAAGCTCATTGACGCAGTCGATCGTCGAGGAGCTCGAGCGACCCGACGGCCTCTTCGTCGACGGCCTGCGGCGCGACGGTACGCGGAGCACGCACGTCTCGCAGCAGGCGAACGCGTACGCGCTCGCCTTCGGCATCGTGCCTGCCGAACATGTCAGCGCCGTCACCAAGAAGCTGGTCGACATGAAGTCGGCGATGGGCGTGGTGAACTACCGCGTATTGCTCGACGCGCTGCACGACGGCGGCCGGGACAGCGCGCTGGTCACCGATCTGACCGATCCGAACCGTCCCGGATACGCGCAGATCCTGAAACAGGGAGCGACCTTCACGTGGGAGAGCTGGGACGCGCGCGCGGTCGGTGACAGCGAGTCGCACGGCTGGGGTTCGGCGGTGCTCGCGGTGCTGCAGGACGACATCCTCGGCGCGCGCGTCACGGCGCCCGGGGGCGCGCAGGTCGAGATCGCCGTGCCCACGAGCACGCTCACCAGCGCAGCGGGGATCGTGACCACCCAGCGCGGCTCCATCCCGATCGGTTGGACCCGCGACGGTGCGGGCCGCGAGCTGATCGACGTGACGATCCCGGCCAACGTCACCGCGACCGTGCATCTCGCCGGCTCGAGCATCGCGGGCGCGAGCGAGAGCCACCGCAGCCTGATCGACGATCCGGGCGTCTCGAACGTCCGCTTCGCGAACGGCGAGATCGTCATGACGGCCGGATCCGGGCACTACGTCTTCGAGACGTCACCGCCGACGGCGTGCTGCGCGCGGGCCCCGTCACCGATCAAGCACCATTCCAACGCCCCGATCGTCGCTGCCATCGCGATCGTCCTCGCGCTCGGTCTCGTCGTCGCCTTCGCCGTGCGGCGGCGACGTTCGGCGTAACCGACTCGTCGCGCTCGCCGGGCTCGCCGCTGCGTTGGTCGCCCGCGCGCGAGCTGTCCGTCCCGCAAAAGGCCCTCGTGCACTGGCCGGTGCCGCCCGGTTGACGCGCGTCGGGCAAGATCTCTGCCATGCGCTTCAGCTACGCGGAGACATTCTGCGATCCGGCCTTCCTCGCGCCGCTCGCGCAGGCGACCGAAAATGCCGGCTACGACTCGTTCGTCGTGCCCGACAGCCTCATCTTCCCGGCCGAGTCCGACACCCTGTATCCCTATACCGCCGACGGCGATCGCGCCTTTCTCGAGGACAAGCCGATCATCGAGCCGTTCACGCTCATCCCCTACCTCGCGGCGCGCACCAATCGCATCCGTTTCACGACCTTCGTGCTGAAGCTCGCGGTGCGGCCCGTCGTGCTCGTCGCCAAGCAGGCCGCGAGCATCGCGGTGCTGTGCGACGACCGTCTGCGCCTCGGCGTCGGCATCAGCCCCTGGCCGGAGGACTTCGCGGCGATGGACGTTCCGTGGGAACGGCGCGGTCCGCGGATGGACGAGATGGTCGACGTGCTCCGTGGGCTCATGGCCGGTGACTGGTTCGAGTACCACGGCGACGTGCTGCAGCTGGAGCGGTGCAAGATCTGCCCGACGCCGACGACCCCCGTCCCTCTCCTGATCGGCGGTCATGCCGACGTCGCGCTCCGGCGCGCGGCTCGGGCCGGCGACGGCTGGATCCACGCCGGGGGCGACCCCGCCGAGCTGGGCAGCATGGTCGAGCGGGTGCACAACCTGCGTGCCGAGTACGGTCGTGCCGACCAGCCGTTCGAGGTTCACGCGATCTCACTCGACGCGTTCTCCGTCGACGGTGTACACAAACTCGAGGACCTCGGCGTCACCGACGCCATCGTCGGATTCCGATACCCGTACACACGCGAGCCCGACACGCAACCGCTACAGGAGAAGATCGACTTGCTCACTCGCTTCGCCGACTCAGTGATGGCAAAGGTATGACCGCCGTGGATGCCGACAAGGTTCCGTGCACGGCTCCGAAGGGAACCGGCCGCGTCCTGTGCGGGAGGCCGTCCGTGCCGTCAACGGAGCCGCCGCGGTGCCCGCTCCACATCGAGCGCGACTTTGCGCCGCAGGGCGGCAAGAGCACGAACACCGCGACGAGCACGAGTCCCGACTCGTCGGCTTCCGGAGAGACTTCACCGGAGTGATCCACTCCGTAGAGCCGCGGGGCAAGGCGCGGGGCCTACGGCGGCACGTGTCCGGATCGACGTCAGGATGACGCGTCGTAGACGTCCTTGCCGAAACACGTGAGTCCGGGCGCTCCCGCGAAACCGAGGTGGGAGAGCCCGAAGATGTTCTCCAGGCTGCACAACAACGCGTAGTGGTTGTACGGCGTCGCATCGGTCGTTCCGGGTTTCACCTGCGCCGAGATCAACAGCGTTCCGATGCGACCGCCGCCCGGCCCGCCCAGCCCGGGCTTGTCGGCGTTCGGTGACGCCGGCGTGTGGCAGCACGCGTCGGTGGTTGTGATGGACGCCTCGTCGAGCGTGATGACGAGCATTCCGTCGGCCTTGTACGCGGGCGAGGCGAGGATCTTCGGTACCTCCGTGCTCAGGAAACGGTCGGCGGAGACGAGACCGCCCGGCGCCCCGTCGACACACGGTGCGTCATGTCCGTCGTGACACACATTCGGCGTGATGAAGGTGAAGTTGGGTGTCGTGGCGGTCGACTTCATGTCGGTTGCGAGCCGAGTGAAGTCGACGACGTTCTGCGCACACGTCGGCGAGTCGATGATCGAGTGGAAATAGACGAACGGATCGTGACGCGTCGCGTACATGTCGCCCGGCTTCGGCGCGATCGTCGTGTCGTTCGCGCCGATCGCCGGATGACGGCACGGTGCACCCATGTCCTCCTGGTACGCGCGCCACGTCTTGCCCGCCGCCGTCAGTTGGTCGGCGATCGTCTTCACCGACTTCGGGTACACGCAACCTTTCCCCAGCGCCTGGCCGTACTTCCCCGTGCCCGCGCCGGTGGGTGTGAACTCGATGTACTGGATGCAGTCGCTCTGAGTCGACGGGTTGGGCGACTGCCCGCTGATCTCCGCGATGTAGTTGTCGAGGCTCGCGTGCCCGATGCCGTGGTACTGCGTGAGCAACTTGCCCTGCTTCAGGAGCGTGGTGTTGAGATAACGCGCCGGCGACTTCGCACCCCATGTCGTGTCGTAGTTCGAATTCTCGAGGTTGATGACGAACACGTGACCGATCGCGCGCGGCCCGATCGCGAGGGTCGACGTCGTCGGCGCGTTCGTCGGCGCCGGACTCGTCGTGGCCGACGGGCCGGTCGCGGCCGGCTTCGACGACGACGAGCACGCCGCGATCGCGAGCGCA
>JAUZEI010000035.1 GCA_030839105.1 Actinomycetota bacterium | reverse complement strand
CGAGCGGAAGGCGGACGCGTAGCAGTTCGACCTCGTGGAGCGCGTCGGGCACGCGGCGAGCGTACGCGCGAAGAACCCCGGGCTCGGGGCCCGGGGTTCTTGGGGTGACGCTGCGAATCGAACGACTCGCCGAACGCTGCGACTAGCGGCGCTTCGCGGCCGCCTTCTTCTTGGCCGGGGCCTTTTTCGCCGCGGTCTTCTTCGCCGTGGTCTTCTTGGCGGGGGCCTTCTTCGCCGCGGTCTTCTTCGCCGCGGTCTTCTTGGCGGGGGCCTTCTTGGCCGGTGCCTTCTTGCCCGAGAGCACCGCGTCCTTGAACGCCTTCAGCGGCGTGATGCGGGCGACGCGCTTCGCTGCGACCCTCACCTGCTCGCCGGTGGCGGGGTTACGCGCCATGCGCGCGGGACGGTCGATGCGACGGAACTTGGCGAAGCCCGAGATCGCAACGTCCTCGCCCGTCGCCACCGTCGACGTGATCAGGTCGGTGAACGACGTCAAGAATTCGTCGGCCTCCCGACGGGTCCACTCATTTGCCTCTGCGAGTGCGTTCAGCAGCTGGCTGCGATTCACATTTCCTCCATGCGATGTTGGGAAGTACCGGTGCATCGTGGCACGAACGCCGCGGGGAATCGGGGATATCAGGCGCAATTTCAAGGGTTTTTCGACATCCGGTCCCGCCGCACGGTCCGGTGCCGGTCAGGATTCGGAACTCGCGTCGCCCGCGGTTTCGAGCGATCCCGGGTCCATCGTCCAGCGCGCCTTGCCCTCTGACTTGGACCGATACATCGCCACGTCGGCCCGCCGGAGCAGATCGCCGATGTCTGCGTTCGGCGCCGGGGCGAAGGCGATGCCCACGCTCGTCGAGATGCGGATCTCTCGGGGACCGATGAGGAACGGCTCGGACAACAGCTCGCAGATCCGGGTCGCGATCGAGGCGGCGGGCGCGACGCTCTCCAGGCGGGTCACCATGACCGTGAACTCGTCCCCGCCGTAGCGGGCGACCAGATCGCCCGGCCGGACGCACGAACGCAGCCGGGCGGCAACCGCAATGAGCAGGTCGTTTCCGACCTCGTGGCCGTAGCGGTCGTTGACCACCTTGAAGCCGTCGAGGTCGAGGAAGAGCACGCCGATCAGGTCGCCGGGTCGGCCCCGCCGCGTGATGCGTTGCAGTTCCTCGGTGAAACGGCGCCGGTTCGCCAGACCGGTGAGCGCATCGTGGGACGCCTCGTGGTCGAGCCGGTCCTTGAGCTCCTCCAGGCCCTGATGGACCTGCGCGTTGTGCAAGGACGCCCCCGCCTGCGCCGCGAACAGCTCGAGGACCTCGACCTGGGCCGCGGACGGCCGGGCGCCGATGTCGGTTCCGTCGCCGTTCCACCGTGAGATGACGACGACGAACTGGTGATCGATCATCGGGATCGGGAGCGCGAACAGCCTCGCCGAGACGTCGTCCTTCGATTCCGCCGGCCAGACCGCCGCCGAGCGGTCGACCCGCACGGACGCCGCTGCAAGGATGCGCGGGTCGCCGGGCTCGAGGGTCACCTTCGTGCGGGAGCCACGGACGGCGCGGGCCGCGACGTTCGCGGGGTCGTCACCCATCGGTCCGAGCACCTCGAACACGTCGGGGTCGGAGAAACCCATCTCGACGACTGTCGCGCAGATGACGTCGATGACGTCGTCGACGTCGAGCTGCGAGGCCCGGCGTCCACCCAGCGCCGCCGCGTGCAGAAGCGCCGATCTTCGCTCGGCCCGATCCCGGCCCCGGCGGTGGGCGGCGATCTCGTCGACGAGGTAGTCCGCGAGATACCCGACCGGGAGCGTGACGAGCAGCACCACGGTCAGCCGCTGCGCGATCGTCGCCGCCTGGAGGCTCGGCGAGCTCGCGGCGTTCACGCCGTAGTAGCCGCCCGCGAGCGCGACCCAACCCGCGATCGCGCCCCCGATGCCGAACCGGACCGCGCCTTCGATCGCGGGCAGCACGAGTACGGCCCAGTCGGCGGACTCCGTGCTCGTGTGGTTGTGCTGCGCCAGTGCGACGAGCAGCACGACGACCGTGTCCGCGAACAGTTGCACGACGTCGAGGAGCACGCGATGCCGCGCGCTCTCGCGTTCGGCGATCACCGCGACGAGGTTCACCGACCAGAACGCGGCGACGAGGAGTACCGCTTCGACGTGGGGGAGCGCGCCGGTGCTCCAGAGGCGTACGAGGATGAGCGCGCCTGCCAACAGCCGGACGCGCCGGAACGCCGCTTCGACCGAGACCGGCGTTCCGGTGTCGGCAAGCTCGCCGTGCGGTTGGTGCCTCATTTCCCCCTTTTGGAACACCGTCCGGCGCACCGGGCGGGCGTCTCCCCCTCAGTGGAATATCGGCCGTTCGCGTGGATTTGCTGAAAGTGATCGGCCGCGAAATCCGCCGAAGATCCGCGACGCGTGCGGGATGCCCGCCCGGCCGAGCACCTGAGCCGGAACCGGGCCGAGAAGCCGCTGCCAGGAGTGACCCGGAAGCGACCCGGGAGATGACAAGGTGAGCCGTGGCCGGTGCACCGTGAACGCTCCCATGTCGGTCGACGACCCAGCCGATCCCCGCCTCGTCGACTACGTCGATCTGTCCGATACCGACCTCCGCAAGCGGGTGGAGAGGGAACGTGGCTTCTTCATCGCCGAGTCGCCGCTCGTGGTCCGCCGGTTGCTCGAATCGGGTCGACGCGTCCGCTCCGTGCTCGTCACTCCCGCGCAATACGACGCGCTCTCGGACGTGCTGGCGCCACTCGCCGCACCGGTCTACGTCGCGGCCGACGCCGTCCTACGCCGGGTAATCGGTTTCGACCTGCATCGGGGTGCGGTCGCGACCGCCGCTCGATGGGAGCGGCCCGGGGCCGAGTCGCTGCTCGCCGGCACCCGCCGGGTCGCCGTGCTCGAACGTGTGAACGACCACGAGAATCTGGGGGTCCTCTTCCGGAGCGCGGCCGCGCTCGGTGTCGACGCCGTACTCCTCGATCCCGAATGCTCGGATCCGCTCTATCGCCGTTGCGTGCGGGTGTCGATCGGGCACGTGCTCCGTATCCCGTGGACGCGCATCGAGTCGCTCGCAGTTGTACGCAGCGCCGGGCTGACGACTTTCGCCCTCACCCCGGCGCCGACCGCGCGCCGGATCGACGAGATCGTCTGGCCGGAGCGAGCCGCACTACTCCTCGGCGCCGAGGGTCCGGGACTCTCGAGCGCGTGGCTCGCCGCGGCCGATCGGCACGTCCGGATCCCGATGCAACCGGGCGCCGATTCGCTCAACGTCGCCACCGCGGCCGCGGTCGCGTTCTACGCCGCCCGGGCGGGAGCGGAATGACCCGTCAGCCGATCGGAACGTCGGCCGTGATCTGCCCCGCGTCGACTTCGATACGGCGGGTAACGGCGATGGCGTCGAGGAGCGCACGGTCGTGCGTGACGAGGAGCAGTGTGCCCTCGTAGCTCTCGAGCGCGGATTCGAGCTGCTCGATGGCGGGCAGGTCCAAATGGTTCGTCGGTTCGTCCAGGACGAGACAGTTCACGCCCCGCGCACCCAGCAGCGCGAGCGACGCCCGCGTGCGCTCACCCGGCGAGAGCGAGTCGGCGGGTCGCGCGACGTGCTCGGCACCCAGACCGAATTTCGCGAGCAACGAACGGGCTTCGCTCGGCACCAGGCCGCTCGCGTCTCCGAAACGGACGAGAAGAGGCGCGTCCCCCGAGAACGCGGCGCGCGCCTGGTCGAGCTCGCCGATGATCACGCCCGGCCCCAGCCACCGTTCGCCCGCGTCGACAGCACGGTGCCCGATGATCGCGTCGAGCAGCGTCGTCTTGCCACCGCCGTTCGCACCCACGATCGCGACGCGTTCGCCGTACTCGACCTGGAGGTCGACGGGACCCAGCGTGAAGTCGCCGCGCCGCACGATCGCGCCCGCGAGCCGGGCGACCACCGCGCCGCTGCGGGGCGCGGCCGCGATCTCCATGCGCAGATCCCAACCCTCCCACGGCTTCTCGACGGCGTTGGCGTCGAGCCGCGCCAGGGCGCGGTCTGTGATCTTCGCCTTGGCCGCGACGTGCTCGCTGCTGTTGCGCTTGAAGGCCCGGATGAACTTGTCGGTCTCGCCCGACCTCTTCACCTTCGCCTTGCCCTGCACCGACCACTGGCGCTGGCGCTGCGCCCGATCGGTCAGCGTGCCGCGCTGTGAGCGGTACTCGGCGTACTGCTCCTCGGCGTGGCGACGGGCGGTGGCGTGCTCGTCGAGATACGTCTGCCAGCCACCCGCGTACTCGCTCGCCGAGTGCGAATGCTCGTCGAGCTCGAGGACGGAGGTGATCGCGCGGTCCAGGAACGCGCGGTCGTGCGAAACGATCACCGCCCCGCCGGTCAACTCGTCGTGCAGGAACTGCTCGAGCCGAGCGAGGCCCGCGAAGTCGAGGTCGTTGGTCGGCTCGTCCAGCAGGAACACGTCGAACCGGGCCAGCACGATCGCGGCGAGGCTCGCGCGCGCCGCCTGACCGCCGGAGAGCGAAGTCATCTCCAGATCGAGCACGCGGGTCGCGAGGCCGAGATCGGCCGACACCGCGCCGAGCCGCGCGTCGAAATCCGCCGCGCCGAGCGCGAGGAAGCGCTCGAGCGCGTCGGCGTAACGGTCGTCGACATTTTGGGCGTCGGAGCCGGGTCGTTGTCGGGCGAGCGCCGCCGACGCGGTGTCCAGCGCGAGCTCCGCCGCGGCCACGCCGGTGCGGCGCGCGAGATACGCGCGCACGGTCTCCCCCGCACGGCGTTCGGGTTCTTGGGGGAGATAGCCAACGGTTGCCGTGGGCGGCGTCATCGTGACGGTGCCGGAGTCGGGAAAGTCGAGGCCGGCCAGGATCTTGAGCAGCGTCGACTTTCCGGTTCCGTTCGGCGCGACGACGCCGACGCGGTGCAGCGGACCGATCGTGCACGACACGCGATCGAGCACGACGCGCGGACCGAACGACTTGGTGATGTCACGGGCGACGAGAGAGGCAAACGAGGAAGGCACGGCAGACACCTGCGATCGAGCGGCGGACGAGAAGCTCGGAAAGCCAGAAGCTCGGAAAGCCAGAAGCTCGGAAAGGCGGCCGGATCAGGACATCGGGCACGAGGTTACCGGGCGCGCGAGCATCACCGTCGTGAATTCCGATCGCGAAGAACGCTCGGCCCTGGAGCTCGACGAGGACGGCGAGGCGATCGGGAGCCGCGTGGTCGACGCCCGCCAACCGGGACAGGTCTTCGCCCGGGCGCGATTCGTCGACGTCGAGCTCGTGCGGTGCGATCTGTCCGGCTGCGACTTCTCCGAAACGGTCTGGCAGCGCGTGCAGTTCGTCGACTGCCGGGCCTCGGCGATCGAACTACCCCAGGCGAATCTGCGCGACGTCGTGTTCCGCGACTGCAAACTCGACGACGCGAACGTCCGCCTCGCGCAGCTGCACCGCGTCCGGTTCGACGGTTCGGTGCTCGGCGGCGCCGACTTCACCGGCGGCCGTCTCGAGCAGATCCTCTTCGCCGGCAGCGACCTGGCCGGCGCCGACTTCTCGGGCGCCCGATGCGCGGCGGTCGACATGCGCGGGGCGCGGCTCGACGGGCTGCGGGGTATCTCCGCGCTGTCGGGCGCGACGATCGGCGTCGACCAGCTCGTGGGCCTGGCCCCCGCGCTCGCCCAGGCCCTCGGGCTGCACGTACGGGCCGACGACGAGGAGCCGCCCCCCGGCGCGGCGCCGGCCCCGGCCGGACGGCCCTCGCCCGGCCGACCGAAAACCGGGTAGACGGAATGTCGATCGTCACCGCTACAATCGTCGTGCTCCGCCACGGGCCAATGTCGTCCCGCGGCGGCCAGATCCCAACGGAGCTGACCGCCTGAATCGAGGACGACGCCGCAGTGGTTGAACGCGAGTTACCCCCCCTCTACGACCCCCGCTTCGAGCACGACGCGTGCGGTGTCGGCTTCGTGGTCGACATGAAGGGCCGCAAGAGCCACGCCAT
>JAUZEI010000025.1 GCA_030839105.1 Actinomycetota bacterium | reverse complement strand
CAATGTCCTTCAGCTTGATGACCTGGAGAGCGTCATAGTCCCCGCTGAAGAGGCGACCCATACCCCGGCGAAAGACGAAGTCGCCTTGGCGCTCCAGGTGCTCGATGCGCTCCAGCCGAGCGCGCGCCGCCTCACCCGTGCGTAGACCGCCGATGAGCGCCACCATTTCGTCCGCCATCGCCACCAGCACGTCACCAAGTTCGGGGAGTTCCGGCAGGCTCTCGCCCAGCTGGACCAGATGAATGAGCGAGGCCGCCGAAAACATGTCGTCGACTACGTCGTCCAGCTCCTCGGCGAGCGCATGGATGTCTTCACGGTCGTACGGCGTAATGAAACTGGCATCCAACCGACGGAGAAGATCACGTGTGATCTCGTCGCCTCGACGTTCGAAACCCTTGATCTCGTCGTAGTGCTCGTCAACATCGCTCAAGGACGCGGTCAGCTTGCGTAGTTGGTCCGCGCAGTCCCGTGCGTTTGCCGCCGCAGCTTCGAACAACTCGAAGAATCCGTCGTCCGTCGGCACGAGCCGAAAGCGCGTCAGGGCATGAAGTACGCGCTGAAGGCGGCCACTTTTCTCGCCCGGCGAGCGCAGCAAGCGACGGGGCGACAAGATCACCTTCGCCGGGGATAGACGGCGCGGTGCAGCCATTGCGTCGACTCGACGCGCGAGATTCACAGCGTGGTCGCCGAGCCGCTCATAAAAGCGGGCGACGAGCGCAAGGTCGGCCGCCAGTTGCGGATCGGCGCCGTCTGAGACGCCCTCGTTCACAAGACTGGTAGCGAGCGCGTCGAGTTCGTCGTCAGCCTCGCTGAGTTGGAAGCTGGCGTCGCGAGACCGCTGCCGGTACGCCATCGCCGCGACGCGCCACATGCGCACCCCGACATCGCCCATTGACTGGATCAGACCGCGCCCACGAGGGCTGACTATGCCGCCCACACCGCGCAAAGCTCGTTGCGCAATGTGCTCCGCGAGATCGGCGCTTCGCTCGAGCTCCGGCACAATCTGAAGTACAGCGATGAGATTCTCGAGCTCGTCGGGATCAAGCGTTACGCCGCCTGCGAGACGATCCTTCACCATCGCGGTGAGCTCCTCGCACCGCATGTCGATCCCATGATCATCATCGATGACCCGGCGCGCCCGCTCGACGTCCTGGTCGAGAAGCGCGGTCGTTGCCCACCCCAGACCGTCGGCGACCAACGCAAAGAGAACAAGTACCGCGTCGTCGACCCGGCGGCGGAAGTCCTCACGGTCAATCGAGCCGGAACCCATGCTATGAACGCTACAGGCGACCGACCGGGCCGGGACAGCCCGCCTCGGTCATATCGCAAGTCTCACCGGAGTCAGCGGCAAACTCGGCAACCGGACGGCCGATCGGCAACGATCGCGGCGTACCGGCGAACGCTGATGTAGACCTCGAGCCCGGAGTCGTTGACGCCGCCGAGCCCTGGGATCGGTCGTGTACAAGCCGACGGCTGAACGGCACCAAGTTCAGGACGCCCTTCACGTCGAGCTCCGCCGTGCGCATGGACGCGCGAGGCCGCTCGCCGTTCATGGAGAACCGGACGGAGCGGGCTGCCCGGAATGGGGACGCGGATCAAGACACTCTACAGAGAGGCTGCGCGTGTGGCGTCCGCGAAGGCACGACGTCCAGCGAGTCGAGGCGCCTCACACCGGGAGCACTCCTCGCGCGTGAGTTGCCTCCTTCATTGACACGTTGTGCCGCGGCGCTTGGGCTCGCCAGCGCCGGGTAACAACGACGGGCTGGATAGCCGAGAAGCCGGAAGGGCTGACGATGTCTCTACCACTCCGCACCACCGCGCGTTCGGGACTTCGCCCGAGGCACCTGGCCGCCGTTGGTGCGCTCGTGTTTGCACTCGTCTCCGCGTGCGGGAGCAGCGGGTCGGACAAACGACAGACACCGACCACCACGACGAGCACACCGACGACGCTCTACAAGTCGACGGTGCCGCCCGTAGGAACGGGCGGCGCGGGCGGAGGGCTCGCCCCATAGTCCCAGTGGAGGTCGCGTCCCGTAGCGCGAGAGCGACCTCACGAGTATGCGGTTCGGCGGCAATCGAAATGTCAGTCCTCGTGCTCTTCGTCGGCGAGGTGTCGTCCGATCCGGCGGGGCGCGCTCGGTCCGGATTCGTCGGTCGTCACGACACCGAGGGCGTGACCGTCGTCCGCCACGAGGTCTATCCGAATGGGCGCCGCCGCAATAAGCGCCGTCTGTACCGCATCCAGCGCGGGCGCGGTCACAGTGACACCACGCTGCGCCGCGAGCGGCGCGTCCGGGCGGCGAGCTCCGAAGCCGCCGCCCACGATCCATCCCACCGTCGATCCCAGCGCCCCGCCGACGATGGCCACGAGGACGAGGCGAAGCCAGAGCGGCCACCCGGCGAAGCTGAAGGCGGCGAAGGGCAAGGCGACGACGACGCCGATCACCGCGCCCACGACGGCGCCGAGGGTCATTCCCTGCGCCATCTCCTTCGTGAACGGGCCGACATTTCCCGGGCCGAGGACGGTGTGCTCGATCTCCTGCCGCATCTCACCTTGGATCGAAGCGACGCGATCGAGCTCCTCGTCGACGCGCACGTCGTCCGCAGGTACTCCGGCGTTGCGGGCAGCCTCCGCCGCGGCCAGCGCGGCATCGCGGGTTTCGTACACAGCTACCAGACGGCGACCATTTCCGCTTGCCATCACGACTCCTCTGCGACGTCGGTGCTCACCGATCCTCGGCTCGGCCGTTTCCGTTCGGAGCAAGGCTGCTCGGCGTGCCTCGCCCACCGGTTTCCTTGTGAGCTTCTACGCCGATTTCATCAGTGTTACGGCCGCCGGGTCGAGGCGCCGATCCAGCACGACGTGTTCCGTCAAACGCACGAGCCATGTGGGAACCCTCACGCGCGCCCGGTCTCTCGAGCTCTTCTCGGGGGACATTCGCTGGCATCGAACCTCCATCGTCGTTGTTCATCAAGCGCGGCTACAGCGTGGCGCTGCGGCGCGATGAACGACACGCTGCCTCACCTGCTTCACACTCTCTCGTCTGCACTGGCCTCATGCTCGAGCTCGGCGAGCAGTACGCGAACCGCGGCGTGCGCCGCGTCGCCGACATCCGACTGACCCTCGCGTACTGCGAGATCAATGCGCCGCGCATGTGCGTCGTCTCCCATCGCGACACCAACCCATAGCGTGCCGATCGGTTGACCGTCGGCCGTCGCCGGGCCGAGCCAGTGCACGACTCCGCGATCGCCAGCGTTCGCCCTCGCGCACAGATGATTCCGACCGACTGCGCGACATCCGTTTTCCCTCGTTCGCGACGCTCACGTTCGCTTGGTTCCCGCGGCGCCTGGCCGGCAAACCGCGCAGTCAGCGCGTCGTCGGCATCCTCCTGACGGAACCGGACAAGCGAGACGGATGGCCGGCGGAACCGCGACGACGGCGCTGCGGCCGGCGAACCCAACGTGGACTCCGCGGAACGCGAATGGCGCGACGATGCGCCCCGGG
>JAUZEI010000690.1 GCA_030839105.1 Actinomycetota bacterium | reverse complement strand
CGGGGAGCCGGCCGTCGAACATGCCGGGCGGCTCCACGAGGTGGTCGTCCGTGGAGAACAGCGTGTACCGGATCGGTCGGGGCTCGGGGTCGGCCTCGAGGCCGTGCGTCTCGCTCTTCCGCCAATGCAGCCGGATGGTGTCCGCCATGTGCGCAAGGGTATTCGGGAAGCCTCCGGACGCGCAGAAGGGGCGGAGTCTCGGTGAGACTCCGCCCCTGCGCTGCGCCTACGCCCTGACCCACTCGGCGTCGATCGTGAGCTTGACCTTGTCGCCCACGAGAACGCCGCCGGTCTCGAGTGCAACATTCCACTCGAGTCCCCACTCCTTGCGGCTGACCTCGACCTCGGCGCTGAAGCCGATGCGCGTGTCGCCCCACGGCGACTCCTGCGCACCGAGGTACTCGCCCTTCAGGGTGACGGGACGGGTCGTGTCCTTGACGGTGAGGTCACCCTCGAGGGTGAACTCACCATCGCCGTGGTCCTCGACCTTCGTCGAGCGGAACGTCACGGTCGGGTGGTTCTCGGCGTCGAAGAAGTCGACCGAGCGGAGGTGCTCGTCACGCTTCGGGTCGCCGCTTTCGACGGCGGTGACGTCGATGGTGGCCTCGACCGACGACTTCTGAGGATCGTCGGCGATCACGAGCTTGCCCCCGGTGACGGGGAAGCGGCCGCGTACCTTGGTCACCATGAGGTGGCGGGCGCTGAACGAGACGTGCGAATGGCTCTGGTCGAGCTCGTAGGAACCAGCGGCCGGGGCGGTACGGATGGCTTGCGGGGTTGTGGTCATTGGAACTCCTGTCGGAAGTGAGTCAGGCGCAATCGTTGTAAACGCAACGATTGAGTAAATGCTTGCGGGCGCAAGAAGATTCCCGGCGGGGGTAACATTTCTTTATGAGCGAGCCCGAGGCTCGATGGCTCACAGGGCCCGAGATGCTGGCGTGGCGTGGGCTGGTCGGGTCCACGACGTCCCTCCTCGCGGTCCTCGACAACGAGCTCCAGACCGAGCACGGGCTGAGCCTCGGCGACTACGAGGTTCTGGTGCACCTGTCCGAAGCGCCCGACCGGGCCATTCGCATGAGTGAGCTCGCGAACCGGCTGCATCTCTCCCCGAGCGGGATCACGCGCCGCATCGACGGCCTCGTCAAGAGCGGGCTCGTCGAGCGCCGGCCGTGCCCGAGCGACCGCCGGGGATCGAACGCTGTCCTGACTCCGCTCGGCCTGAAGACGCTGACGACGTCTGCCCCGACTCACGTGCGAGGCGTGCGCGAGCACTTCGTCGATCGGCTGAGCCCGGAGCAGCTCGCTCAGCTCGCGTCCGCGTTGTCGGCGATCGACGTCGACGAAGACCTCGCGGCCGGCGGCTGCGACGGTGCCGAGTCGGACCAGTGAACCGCCGCCCAGCGCTGCGTACCTAGAGCGAGTCGGACCGGATCGGCTCGGCGCTCTGCGCGATCTCGGAGCGCGGCTCGACCGGCTCCGAGGTGCCGAACGACCGGCGGGCCACGAGCGTGATCTCGGGCGGGAGCGCGGCCTCGATCGTCGCGAACGCCAGTGCACCGTCGTGCCAATCGCTCTCGGCCCCCTCGATGATCGTCCCGTCGATGTCCACGAGCGTGATCTCGCGCGTCGGATAGATGACAGCCGCGACGCAGTCGTCGAAGCACACCGTCAACACCTCGTCGGCCCGCACGTACGCGACGCCATCGGGCCCGACGATCAGACGGGCGTCGTCATCGGGGGTACCGGTGACCTTCGCCCTCCGGTAGCGCGTGCCGTCGAGCGCGAAACCCGTCGCCCGTTCCAGCAACGCGAAGCGGGCATCGACGATCTCGGCGTCGGAGGGCACGGCGACCATGATCTCGTTGCGCATCTCGTCGAACACGGCCGCGACCTCGGCCGCGGTCACGTTGCCGACGGACTCGAGCAACTCGTCGAGTGTGCGGGGGCGACCGGTGCGCAGCTCGTCGTCGGCGAGTAACTCGGCGACGACGTGCGCATTCCTCGCATCGGTGCACGACACGCGGATCTCTTCGATCGCGTCGGCGAGCTCGTCCGGATCGGGTCCGAGGTCGGTGAAGTCGTCGATCGTCCCGAGGATGCATTCGATGCCGTCGTTGCCGTGCGCCCGCGTCGGGAGCGTGAGAGCAATGTGCGTCAGCTCCGGCGCCCAGATCGTCGCCTCGAGCTGTGCTTCCGAGCCGGCCAGATCGCTGTCGTGGAGTCGCTCGCGCATTTCCGCCGCGAACGCGCGCAGGGCAACCGTCGTCGCATCGGAACCGGCGGCGACGATCGAGCAGTCGACAGCATCGCGAAACACCGATCCCAACCACGAGTTCGGGCACCACGCGGGAAGCGCGCATTCGGCCTCCACGCGCGGCGGCGGTACGACGCGATCACCGTTCGGGAGGGGAAGCTCGATGTCGGGCGCGAGCGGTCCGCTCGACCACAGTGCCGCGTTTCCCCGGGTGAAGAACCGGGCCGCCCACGCGCGCGCTCCGTCACCGTCGATCCGCAGGAGACCGAAGGGCGCGATCGCCGCCATGCCGTAGGACTGCGCGCCGAATCGCAGCCCGAGCATCGTCGTCTGCAAGGAAGGGATGTCGGAGGGCACGTCGAGGATGGTGTCGGCGAGCTGCACGAGGTCGTCGTCGTCGAACGCGGGCAACGCGCGGCAAACGGCCGCGAGCGCGTCGGCGACCGCATCCGCCTCCCCACTCACGACGAACGAGGTGAGCGTCGCACCGACGTCGAACGCGACCCCGTCGATGTCGATGACAGCGAGCTCCGCGAGCAGCGCGGTCGTGCCCCGGTCGAGGGCAGGTTCGTCGGCGGTACCGACCCGGAACGTCAGCCCCGCTACGACCCGGCCGTGATGGTTCCCGGCGTAGGCGGGGACGCCATCGATCAACACTCGTTCGAACGCCAGGCCGCCCACGGACGCAGCCTAGAGACCGGCGCGCATGCGCCAGCGGGCGTCCCGTGCCGCCCGGGCCAGCAATTCGTGGTGGTGGTGCCATTCGTCCGACTCGAGGTCGTCGATCGCGCGCCACGCCAGCTCGCTGACCTCGTGCAACTGCGGTCGCAGGGTTCCGCCTGTGATCGAGCAGAGATAGACGATCGAGACTGTTCCGTGCGGGTGTTCGCCGGCGTGGGCCTCGCGGAAGAAGACTCCGACGAGCCGGTCGACTCGTGCGTCCACTCCGGCTTCCTCGGCCAGCTCACGCACGACCGTTCCTTCGGGCGACTCGTTCGGGTCGACCCAACCGGCGATCAGGCCCCATTTTTCGTCGTCGGCGCGATGCGCGAGGAGGATTCGATCGTCTTCGTCGAAGACGGCCGCGTCCGCCCCGACCTTGGCGGTGACGTAACCGATCTCGGATTCGAAGCGGTTCCGGACGGCCGACGGTTCCATCGTCGTGCGCCCGTCGTATTCGCGAAGCGACGCTTCGAGAAGGCGGGCGTAGCGCTCGCGATCGAACGGGCTCTCACTGAAGTGCAAACCGGTCCGTGCGATCGCCTGGACCTCGTCGACCAGTGCGAACGCATCGTGTCGTCGGGACTCGTCGTCGGTCGGCGCGCCTTCGTTCACGTCGTCGGGCCTGCGAGCCAGTCGACAATCACCCGCGCGAGCTCCGCGCCCTTGTCTTCTTGCAGGAAGTGGCCTCCGCCCTCGATCGTCGCGTGGGGCTGGCCAGCACATCCCGGTACGTCGCGCTGGAAGATGCGGTCGCCGCCGCGGGTGATCGCGTCCTGGTCGGAGAACGCGGTGAGGAACGGCTTCGTCCAACTGCGCAGGGTTTCCCAGGCCTTCCGGTTCGCAACCGATGCCGGGTCGTCGGGCGTGGTCGGTACGAGCATCGGGAACTGCCGGGCACCGGCCTTGTAGGTGTCGTCCGGGTAGGGCGCGTCGTACGCCGCGATCACGTCGTCGGCCGGCTTGGTGTGACAGCCGGCTCCGACGATGAAGCCGACGGCGAAATCCTCGACCGCCTGCGAGAACTTCTGCCACCCGAGGAACGCTTCGCCGGGAGGTGTATCGCCGGTCGGCAGGAACGTGTTCGCAGTCACGACGCGGGCGAAGCGGTCGGGATGTGCGCCGACGAGCCGAAGGCCGATGAGACCACCCCAGTCCTGACCGACGAAGGTGATGTCGCGCAGGTCGAGCCCGTCGAACAACGCGGCTCGCATCCATTCGACATGACGCGCGTACGTGTAGTCGCTGCGTTCCGTCGGTTTGTCGGAGCGGCCGAAGCCGACGAGGTCGGGCGCGATGCATCGATAGCCGGCCGCAGTGAGGACGGGAATCAGCTTGCGGTAGAGGAAGCACCACGACGGCTCGCCGTGCATGAGCA
>JAUZEI010000689.1 GCA_030839105.1 Actinomycetota bacterium | reverse complement strand
TTCGCGCTCGCCTCGCTCTTGCCGTACGCCGGTGCGCTCGCCGATCCAGCGGCATTGCGGCGCCGGCGCACGGCCGCGGCGGCGATCGAGGCGACGGCGCTGGAGCTGATCGGTATCGACCGGGCGTTCACGGCCGACGACCTGCGCCGGATCGATCACGGCATCGGTCTCGAACCAGGGATTCGAGCGTGACGGGCGGCGCGGCGCTGCTCCGCGCCGAACACGTCACCGTACGGTTCGGCGGCAACCAGGCTCTGACCGACGTCGACATCGACGTCCGAGTCGGCCAGGTGACCGGGCTCATCGGCCCGAACGGCGCGGGCAAGACGACGCTCTTCAACGTCATCACGGGCCTCCTGGCGCCGACCGCGGGGCGGATCTCGTTCGACGGGCGTGATGTGAGCCGGCTCGACACGCACAAACGGGCTCGGCTCGGGATCGCGCGCACGTTCCAACGGCTCGAGCTGTTCACCGATCTCAGTGTGCGCGACAACCTGCGGGTCGCGGGCGAGATCCGTAACACCTGGGGAGGCTTCCGCGCGGCCGTGCGCCGGATCAACGTCGCGCACGAGACGGAACGCGTGCTCGATCTCATCGGGCTGACGGCGATAGCCGACGACGACGTCTCGACGATCCCCACGGGCACGGCGCGCGTTGTCGAGCTCGGGCGGGCGTTGATGATCCAGCCCAGGGTGCTCTTGCTCGACGAACCCGCCTCGGGCCAGTCCGACGACGAGACGAAGGCGTTCGAAAGGCTGCTCCGGCGGCTCGCGCGGGACGACGGGCTTTCGATTCTTCTCGTAGAGCACGACATGGCGTTGGTCATGGAGGTGTGCGACCGCATCCACGTGCTCGACTTCGGCGAGGTGATCTCCGTCGGCACGCCCGACGAGGTGCGCGACGATCCGCGTGTCCGCGACGCGTACCTCGGGACGGCGTCGTGAATTCTGCGACCATGCTCAACGGCGATGGTCCCGGTGGCGGCGAGCGCCCCGATCGCGCGCTCGAACTTCGCAACGTCGACGCCGCGTACGGGACCATCACGGTGTTGCGCGGAGTCGATCTGATCGTTCCTTTCGGCCAGGTTGTCGCGCTGCTCGGCCCGAACGGCGGCGGCAAGTCGACGGTGCTACGCGTCGTCTCCGGGCTGCTCCCGGTGACCGGCGGCGATGTGTACGTTGCCGGCCGGCGCGTCAACGGCGCGGCACCCGACGAGCTGGCCCGCCACGGGGTCTGCCTGATCCCCGAGGGCAAGGGCATCTTCCCGAACCTCTCGGTACGCGAGAACCTCTGGATGGCCACCCACACCGGGCGGCCGTTGAACGACATCGAGGAGATCGCCTACGCGCGCTTCCCCCGTCTCGGCGAGCGCCGTAAGCAACTCGCCGGGACCTTGTCGGGTGGCGAACAGCAGATGCTCGCAATGGCGCGGGCGCTGGCGACCGACCCCGCGCTGTTGCTGCTCGACGAACTTTCGATGGGCCTCGCCCCACTCGTCGTCGAGCAGTTGTACGAGATCGTCGCGCAGGTGGCCACCGAAGGCGTTTCCATTCTTGTGGTCGAGCAGTTTGCGCGCGCCGTCCTGGGCATTGTCGACTGGGTCGGGATCATGCTTCGGGGCCGGATCACGAACTTCGGCACGCCGGCCGCGATGGAAGCCGAATTGTCGACCGCATACCTGGGCGAATGAGAGACGCAGCATGACGCAACCCATTGATCGCGCCGAGCAGTTCAAGGCCGAGATCGCCGACATGAAGTTGAAGACGGGCCGGGCCCGGGTCGAGAGCTGGCTGCAGATCGTCGGCGTCGTGCTGATGGTGGTCGGTATCGCGATCGCGTTCGGTGCGTACAGTGCGTCGCTGAACGTCACCGCCACGCCCGGAACGAACGTCGACCTTCTCGACTCGAACTCCTATACGCCGCTCGCGATCGCCGGACTCGCCATCAGTGTCACCGGCGGCTTCATCTTCCTGCGTTACTCGCTGGCCAGGTTCTTGCGCTTCTGGCTGCTACGCCAGGTGTACGAACAGCGCGTCGCGATCGACGACGCCGCGGGTCGCAACTCGACCGGCGAACTTCGCCGAGGCGAACCTCAGCGAGGCGTCGACGCCGTCGGTACGTCGTAGCGATCGATGTAGGCCGAGAACCGTTCGCGCAGCGCGCCCGCGTCGAGCCCGAACTCCGCGAGGTCGTAGCCGTGGACACCGAGGCCGTCCTTCGGATGGGCGGCGACGTAGGCCGCCATCGCGGCTCGCGCCGACGGGTCGAGACCGGAGGCGCCGGCGTCGAAGAAGCGATAGATCGAGTCGACGGTGCCGACCGGATCGCGCATGAGGTCGTCGTACTGCACGTCGACGATCGGGTGCTGGCGGTGTGCGGCTCGGAACGTGTCGATCCGGCGTACCGATTCTTCGAGCATCGCGACCCAGTGATCGGCGATGTAGGCGCGGTGGTCGGCGTCGCTGAACGTGCCGGAGAGCGTTTGGATGAGGCTGCAGACCGATGCGCACAACACGACCGGGTCGCGATGCAGCAGCACGAGTTGGGCGTCGGGGTAGACGGAGGTCAGCGCGTCGAGTGCGATCGCGTGATGCGGGCTCTTGAGCGTCCAGTGACCTCGGACGCCGCCGTTCTGGAGTACCTGCAGCGCGAGGCGGTGATATTCGTAGGCCGACCGCTGGTCGACTTCTAACAGCCATTCGCCGTACGCGGGAACGTTGGAGATCGCTTCCCACGAAAGGCTCTTGTAGTCCTGGCTCATCAAGGTGATGCACTCGGTCGGACCGTCGGGCTCCTCGTGGTGGATCGCCCGTATGCGCGGGTTGATCTGCTCGAGCATGTCGTTCCCGAGCCGGGCGGTCTCGATCCGGGGATCGTCGTGCAGTGTCGCCGGTGTCGGAGGCGGCACGCTGTCGCCCGCCTCCCAGCGCAGCAAGGCGCGGTTGCGCGGATCCTGTTCGAGCACGTAGCTGAGGAAGGTCGTTCCGGCCCGGAACATGCCGATGACGATGAGCGGCGCGTCGATGCGCTCGCCCGCGACTTCTGGATGCTGTCGAGACCAGTCGACGACCCGCAGCCGGTTGACGAGCGTCCCGACGATGTTCCCGCGGATGGCCGTCTCGCCGAGGTCGTTCAACTTCGCTTCGGTTGAGACCGATTCGCAGTAGACGGTGAGGCCCTCGAGGAAGCTGTCGCTCCCGAAGTCTTCGAGTTGGGCGAGCCCTCGGGCTTCTGCCATCAGCTCGTCGGGAAACAATGCGCTCACCGGTCCGCCGCTCCCGTGTCGTACCGGTCGCTGCCGGTGCGTGCGATGGGCCGGACGGTACTAAGCAGGTGTACTTATGTCAAAGTGCCTGCCCGGGCGCCGACATGCCCGCCGCGACCATTGTGACCAGGTTGTCGACGAAGGCCTCGTGCTCCAGCTGCGGACGCCCCCGCCGGCCGCGGCGTCCGAGAACCCGCGCTCGGTCGGCCACAGCGCGCAGGATGAACCCGGTGGCGAGCGCGAACCGTTCGTTGCGGACCTCCGGGCTCACGTCGGCCATGCGCGTCGCGAGGAGGTCGTAGACGGCGTAGCCGCCGGTCCGGGTCAGCGCGTCGGCAACGTCGCTGTCGAGGCTTTCCGGGTCCTCCTCGACGAGCTCGGCGAGGATCATCAAGAAGCACCGACCGCGCCAGTCGCTCTCGGCCAGCTCGGTCGCGGGGCGCACGATGGCTTCCACGACCGACTTCACGTCGTCGTCCGGACGGTCCAGCGCGACTTCGAGGAGCTCGCCCTCTCGTCGGGCGAGGAAGTCGACGTGCCGCTCGAGCACCGCGCACAGCACGCCACTGCGCGAACCGAAGTGGTAGTGCAGTGCGCCCCGGTTGCGTTGGCCGGCGCGGCGCGTGATGTCGATGAGCGAGGCTCCGAACACGCCGTGCTTGGCGAACGCGCGCGCCGCTTCGTCGACCAGCTTCTCCCGGGTCTTCGACGCGTCCAGTGGCATCCCGGCGATCCTACGAGTTCGCGGTGAACGCCGACTCCTACGCGGGCCGCCGACCCGGGCCGCGCGATCGCGCGGCGCCGAGTCGATCAGGCGTGGGCGCGGATCGGTTCGAGCTCGTAGAGGAACTGGAACCCGAACATGGTCGGCCATAGGTCGACTGCGAGACGCTCGACCCTGCCGATCGGTGTTGCCCGGTTGTTCGAGTCCTGTCCCCCCCGACTCAATGCCTCGAGCGGCAGGCCGATCGACTCGGAGCGCCGCGCCGCCAAGCCCGCGGACTTCACGATGCGTTCGAAGCTCTTACGGGAGAAGAAGCGGACGTGGCCGACGTCGAGGATGCCGCGCCGGTCGTAGTCGAAGCGGCCGAGGGCGACGCGTGCCCGGGGGTACCAGTGGCCGAAGTTGGGGACGCTGGCGACGATCGTCCCGTGCGGA
>JAUZEI010000684.1 GCA_030839105.1 Actinomycetota bacterium | reverse complement strand
CTCTTCCCAGGTCGGCACGGCGTTACGCGGGACGCCGTCGGACGCTCCCATCCCACGGCGATCAAACGTGATCAGTCTGCTGAAAGTCGCCAACCGATCCTGAAACGCGGCGACCGTCGGAATCTGTCGGTTGAACTCGATGTGGCTTCCAAGCCCGTAACAAAACAAGAGGTCGATACGCCCGTCGCCAGCAACTTGATAGGCAACATCCGCGTCACCAACTGCGACGTAACCCGTCTCAGGAAGACCGCTCATACCGCCCCCACGCGCGAAACGACACCGACACGCCGAACGAGACCACGCTTGTCGGGAGTGAGTGCATCATGCCCCCCAGGCCCCGCACCGTAGTTTCGATCCGGGAATCCGGACCGCGCCGGTCGCGGCCCGACGTACCGCGGTGTACGGGGCGGATCAGACGGGTCCGTCGACAAACGTCCTGGGGTCGTCGGCCGATCGCTGGTCGGGATCGTTCAGCTCCGCCCCGGGCGGCGGCGCAACGGGCCCTTGCAACAGCGGATCACCCGTCTCGCGCATCCACTGTTCGAGTCGGGCCGCCAGGTCGGTGACGACCGCCGCATTCGCGGGGTCCTCGACGACGTTGCGCATCTCGTAAGGGTCGAGCACGAGGTCGTAGAGCTGCTCGCGATCGAGCAGCCACGAAGGCCAACCGCGCTCGATCCACATCTCCTTACCGGCGCTGTCGTCGACGTTCGGCAACACCGGTTCGGTCCGGTCGTCGAAGCGGCGCACGTACTTCCAGTCGCGTGTGCGGATCGAGCGCTGGGGCTCGTAGGCCGCGTGGTAAGTGCCTTCGGCGAAGACCGCGTCGCGGACGGTCGTGGCTCGGCCCTCGATGACCGGCATCATCGACCGCCCCTGCACAAAGTCGGGAACGTCGATCCCGATGAGCTGGCAGATCGTCGGATAGATGTCGACCTGCGATACGAGCGCGTCGGTCACCATGCCGGAGGGAAAGCCCGGACCGCGCATGATGAGGAACACCCCGATTCCGCCGTCGGTCATCGTCGCCTTGGCCCCGGGAAATGCGATCCCGTGGTCGGTCGTGCAGATCACAAGCGTGTTTTCTGCGAGTCCCTGCGTCTCGAGCGTCTCGAGCACGCGCCCGATGCCGGCGTCGAGCGAACGCGCGCTCTCGACGAAGGACGCCATATCGAGCCGCGTCTCCGGCGTGTCTTGCAGGTTGGCCGGGGGCCGGACCGATTGCTCCGCACCGGGTTGAGGGGTGAAGAACTGGCGGTGCGTCTCGAAGAAACCGACCGAGAGAAAGAACGGTTGCGGCGGCGGTCCTTCGAGGAAGTCGATCGCGGCCGGCGCGACGTCGTCGACGCGCGTCGTGTCGATCTTCATGACCCGGTCGTACCCGATGATGTCGGGCCGTTTCGAGATGTGCTGCTCCCCGATCAACGTGGAGTGGTATCCCACCGTCCGCAAGGTGTGCACGATGTGATGGCGATAGTCGTTCAGCGACCAACCGCGATGGGCGAGGCCGAGCATGCCGTTCGCATGTGCGTACTGACCGGTGAGGAGGCAGGCCCGACTCGCCGAGCACGTGGACGCGGCGCAGAACGCCTGACGGAAGACAACGCCTTCGTCGGCGAGCTGCTGAATGTTCGGAGTGGGAATTGCGTAGCCGTAGGGCTGGACGTATCGGCCTGTGTCGTGCGAATGCAGGTACAGGATGTTTGGGTACGGCATCGTTGTCGGGAGACCTTTCGGTTCAGGCGTATCGACTCAGGCGTCGGCCATGCGGGCAGCCTTATCGGCATGGTAACGATCGATCCATTCGGCGGAATGTGAGTCGGCCTGACGCTTCATCTGACGCGCCGCGAACGGCGCACCGGCGGCGGAGTCGATCCCGACGTAGTCGAGAATCTCGAGTGCGACGTCCTCGTAGTTGTCCTGGAAGTGCTCATACACCACCGCGTACGGTTCCACCCCGGCCTCGGCAAAGTACCCGTGCCACGCGGTTTCCTCGTCGGCGATCGCGGACGCGAGATGATTGATCGCGTCGAAGCTGTAACGCAGGTCGCCCTGCACGATGTGGCCGTCGTTGTCGTCACGCCGCCACGTCCACGACTGCAACGCCTTCCAGAGCGAGACCGCCTGGCTCACCTTGTCGTTGCGCGTCACACAGACGTACTTGAGGTTGGGGAACACCGAGGGAAGTAGGTCGGCCCGCGGCATGTCGGCTTTCCCCGGAAGCTCCTGCAGGCCCGAGACGAACCCGTTGAAGTATCCCCACATCACCTTGGCGCCGAAGACGCCGTTCGGTGTGGTGCCCTGTTCGATGGTCCACGCCAGGTAGTCGGGATAGTTCTCGAAGCGCCGCCAGTCGAACTCCATGAACTCGTCGTCGACCCGGGTCCTGTCTCCGAGAATTTCGACGATCTCCGCCGTCTCGGCCCCCTCGAAGTACTCACGCGGCCGGCGGGGAAGGCTCGTCTTCTTACGCTGTTGGTAGTACTCCTCGGGTCGACCGGCGAGACCGGTGTTCCGCAACGCTTCGCACAGCAAGGTGCTGCCGCTGCGCGGCGTCGAACAGATCAGATACGAGATGCGCGGCTCGACCATCTCGGAACGCTACCCCGATAGACCAGTATCTCCACCAACATAGTGGTCTTTTCTTGGGAGGCCGTCCGGGAACTGCCGGCAGTTCTCGGGCGGTCGGTGTGGTCATCGGCTGCCAGGAGTTGCTACTCGGCGTGTTCCCA
>JAUZEI010000683.1 GCA_030839105.1 Actinomycetota bacterium | reverse complement strand
TACGCGAGCGCCCCCGCGTCACGTGCCTGATCGACGAGATCGTGTTGGGAGAACGCGGTGAGGATCAGGACCGCCGCGAGCCGCTCGCCCGCGATGGTGCGCGCCGCGGTGAGGCCATCCATCCCGGGCATCTTGATGTCGAGGATCGCGAGGTCGGGATTGAGCTCGCGTACGAGGTCGATCGCGTGATCGCCGCGGCCGGTCTCACCGACCACCTCGTATCCCTCTTCCTCGAGGATCTCCCTCAGATCGAGACGGATGATCGCCTCGTCTTCGGCGATCACGACGCGCACGGGTTTGCTCACCGGTGTTGAACCTCTCACCTATCGGTTACGACGAGGCGGTCGGGGCTCGCGGGGGCGCCAACTCGTTCGCCATGCGATCGAGCAGTGCATCCTGGTCGCGCTCGAGCTCTTCGATCGCACGGCGCAACGCGTCGCGTTGGCGTGACTGCGCATCGGCATGGCGGCGCATCTCGTGCGCCTCGGCCTGCGCGAGCGGGGTTTCGGAGACGAGCGAACGCAACCGCGCGTCTTCGGCCTCCGCGACGAGTACCGCGCACTGCTCGCCGGCGACGGCCAGCTCGGCGCGCAGCCGCTTGAGCCGGTCGCTCACATCGATCAGTCTGCGTTCCAGCAGCGACTTGGCCATGGAACCCACCAGTCTACGGGCCCGACTCGGGTGTGGCAGCGTTGGTGGAGATGATGCGCCACTCCATCTTCACCGCGGAACACGAGGAGCTCCGGGGAGCCGTCCGGCGGTTCGTCGCCACGGAGGTACGTCCGCACGTCGTCGAATGGGAGGACGCCGGCCAGTTCCCCGACGACCTCTTCCGCCGGTGCGGAGAGCTCGGGTTCCTGGGGCTCCATTTCCCCACGGAGTGGGGCGGCGGTGGAGGCGACCTCGCGACCGGGCTGTTGTTCGTGGAGGAGCTCGCCCGCTGCGGCGCGGGCGCGATCCCGATGGCCATCTCGGTGCAGACCCACATGGCCACCCCCGCGCTCGCCGAGTTCGGCACCGATGACCAGCGTGAACGGTGGCTACGCCCCGCGATCGCAGGGACCAAGATCGGTGCGATCGCGATCACCGAGCCCGACGCCGGCTCGGATGTGGCCGCCATCCGTACGCGCGCGGTTCGCGACGGCGACGTGTGGCACGTCAACGGGCGGAAGATGTTCGTCACCAACGGAACGCGCGCGCACTTCCTCACGCTCGTCGCGAAGACCGATCCCGACTCCGGGCATCACGGCGTTTCCCTGCTGCTCGTCGACACCTCGCTGCCCGGAGTGCGCGTGTCCCGACGACTCGAGAAACTGGGCATGCATTCCTCCGACACGGCGGAGATCGCGCTCGACGAGGTGGCGGTCCCTGCCAACGATCTCATCGGCCTGGAGGCCGGTCAGGGCTTCCGCCAGCTGATGTGGCAACTCCAGTACGAGCGGCTCGCGGGCGCGGCGGCGTGCGTGGGGCACGCGGCCCAGACACTCGACGACACGATCCTGTACGCACGCGAACGCCACGCCTTCGGGCGTCCGATCGCGCACCATCAGGTGATTGCGCACAAGCTCGCCGACGCAGCAACTGAGCTCAGCGCCGCGCGTGCATTGCTCTACTCGACGACGTGGGCAGTGATGCAGGGCGAGTACGCGGTAACCGAGATCTCGATGTGCAAGAAGTACTGCGCGCAGGTCCAGAACCGGTTGGTCGACGCGTGCGTGCAGGTGTGGGGCGGTGCCGGCTATCTCGAGGAGACCGGTATGCCCCGTGCGTTCCGCGACGCCCGCCTCCAACGCATCGGCGGCGGCACGGATGAGATCATGAACGAAGTGATCGCGAAACGCTTGGGCATCACGGAATCTTGAACAATGGAGCCCCGAACAATGGGAGCAACGGTGATGTCGTCCGTTCGAGCCAGGTCGTTTTGGGCCTGTACTGCGAGCCGCGCATTTCGGCTCGCCGGGTCGCGCGACTCGTAGGATCCGCGCCGGATGCTCGTCGCTCTGCTGTGCGCGCTCGTCGCTAACGTCAGCTACGGGTTCGGCACGATCCTGCAGGCCGCGGGCGCGCGACGGACGTCGACGTCGGATCGTCTCGACGTCTTGTTGTTCGCGCGCCTTGCCCGTCAACTCCCTTACGTCGCGGGTCTCTCGCTCGATGGTGTCGGATTCGTCGCGTCGATCGTCGCCCTCAGAAGGTTGCCGCTCTTCGTCGTACAAGCGGCGATCGCAGGGAGCATCGGCGTTACCGCCGTGACCGCGGTCTTCGTGTTCGGCTTCCGGCTCCGCCGTTCCGACACGTTTGCGCTCCTCGTGCTGATCGCCGGGCTTGCAATGCTGGGCGCGTCGGCGGAAGGCGAGGACGCTGCGCACCTCTCCCGTCTCGGCGGCTGGTTCCTGCTCGGCGGTGTCGGTGTCGTCGCGCTCGGCGGGATGCTCGCAGGCCGGCTGAGAGGTCCGGCGGGCGGGGTCGCGTTGGCCGCGTGTGCGGGATTGGGTTTCACCGGGACGGCGATCGCCGCGCGCGCACTGCAGTTCCCCGCACCGAGTTGGCACGTCGTCTACGAGCCGATAGCGATCGCGCTCGTGCTCTACGGCGGGCTTGCGTTGTTGATGTTCGCGAGTGCACTCCAACGCGGGTCCATCACCGCGATATCGGCGGTCACGTTCGCGGTCGAAACCACGATCCCCTCCGTGGTGGGGCTCCTCGCGCTGGGCGATCACACCCGTCCGCATTTCCAGGCCGTTGCGGTGCTCGGTTTCTCGCTGACGCTCGCGGCGTCGATGGCACTCGCGCGCTACAGCGAGCCGGTGCGGTCGGTCGACGACGGCACCGGTACGAAGATGTGAACCTCCGGTCGCACCGTCGTTGGGGCAACTGTGACGGATGACCACCTCGCCCGCCCTCGCTTCGACCGGCTGGTGGGCTCGAGCAATCGCTGCGGAGACGGATGTCATGTTGAGACGGCGGCCGTATCCCGCCGATATCCGAGCAGCCGATGGACCCCATGGAGTCCGGAGATCGAAAGCAGCTCCGATGCGAGACGAACGCACCCCCCGCAGACACGAACGAGTCCGCCTCGGCGGGAGCGCGCGGATGATGGTCGATGGTCGACACCTCGGGCGGCCTGCAGATGGCGTCCGGCAACATCGTCGACCTCTCGGAGGGGGATGCGCCGTGCTGTGCAAGACCTACGTGGCGGCGAACCTCTGCGGGCGGGTGCAGGTCCACCTCGCGGGCACGGAGATGTGGATCCCCGTCGTCAATCGGTGGGTGCGCGGCGAGACGCGCGGATGGCTCATCGGATGCGCGTTCGACCGACCGACCGAGCAGAAACAGCGAGCGATCCGCGCCTTGCTCTGGGACCGTCGCAAGGTGACGCGAGACGCGAGCTGAGAGTGCCCCGTGCGCGCCCTACGGGCGCCTCCGCAACAGGCGCACGCTGGGTCAGGGCGCAGGATGCACTATTTACCCCATTACTGTGCGCTATACCTTCTGCGCCGTGTGGGCCGCGCGGCCGCGTGCCTCCCAATCCCGCCCGTCACGCGGTCGGCGCGGCCCACGCGTGCGCTTCTTGGGAGCCGAGCGCGATTCCGGTGATCCGGTTCGATCTGGTGACGATGCAACGACCTTCGACGCGCGCGCACGGAGCAGTGCATCGCGGCCGTCGACGGTAAGAGATGTACCGCGGCTGCCGCCGACCTGCGCTCATCGGGCACGCATTTGGGGGCGCTCTCCCGCCTTGACGGTGCAGCGGGATACGTCATAATCCGCGTCGGAGTCTCAAGACGTGGGACACCTGGTTTCGGTTGTTACTTCTCTTCGTGGTCCCAAGGAGGAGTCATGGCTGTGATCGAGTGCCCCTATTGCGGCGCGCAGGTGATCGCCGAGGATCCGGCGAAGGTGCGATCGAGTCGTAACTCCATCGGCGGCAGATCGCGCCGGTGGGTCATGCGCGAGCGCGGCGAGGAGATTCATCATTGCTCCGGGCCGGCGCCGGCGGATGGCGATCTCCCGGAGCAGTAACGGTTGTTCGGCTCGGCGGCGGGCGTACGCGGTGTCGTCGGAATCTCTCCGACGCGCGGGGTTCGCCCGCAACGCATACCGACCACGGAGCGCGCAGCGCGCGCTCGCGGAACGTGTTTGTGCAGGTCACCGCGTACCCGAGGAGGGACTTGAACCCTCACGCCCTTGCGGGCAACGGATTTTGAGTCCGTCGTGTCTGCCATTCCACCACTCGGGCGTGGTCGTTTCCCGCGACGAGCGTGAAACGGACTTCGCCATCATGCCATTTCGGTACGCTGCCGACGTGGTGGAGTTCGTGGTCGGCATCGTGGTCGGCGCGTCCGCAGCGGCGCTGTTGATGATCCTCATCGCGCCGTCGCGCCGGGTTCGAGCCGAGCCACCGCTCGAGCGCGACGTCGAGACTCGGCTCTTGTTGGGTCAGGATCCGGAGCAGCCGACGATCCCGCCTGCACCTCGGGTCGAGCCTCCGCGCCAGTACACGCCGAACGAGCTCGCCGCGCTGCAACGCCTGGGCCAGGAACAGCAACGCCGCCGCAAGAGCTGAGCGGCGCCCACACGACCGGCGCGCCGCGATC
>JAUZEI010000679.1 GCA_030839105.1 Actinomycetota bacterium | reverse complement strand
TAGTTGTCCATCGGCAGCTCTCCCCGACGGCGGCAGCGAAACGGCCCGGTCAGACGGCCGCACCGGACGCCGCGTGAGCACCCAGCCGCCCCTGGCACCCTGTTCTACGCGCCGCGGGGATATGAATTCTGCGCGGCCCCCTCGGGCCTCACCCCGGCAAGCGCCTCAGGCGACCGCAACGCCCTCGAAAGCGGCCGCCCGCACGCCCCGTTGCGCGAGCTCGGCGAGGAAGGGCACCGGATCGAGCAGCGCACCCAGTCCATGCACCCCCGGTTGGTCGAGCCGGGGCGTCAGCGCGCCGGCGAGTCGGGCCCCGACGACCGCCAGCACCGCGCCCGCCGCGACCGCGGTGCGCTCGACGACGCCGTAGACCGTGCAGTCGAAACCACCGTCGCGCCGGCCCCACACCTCGACGCGCGCCGCGCCCCACTCGCCTTCGTCGCCGAAACGACGGCGGAGCCGGGCTCGCTTCGGCGGCTCGCCGAGCTGCACCCCGATGCGCGCGACGTCGGGAAACGCGTCCACGAGCAGCGCGGTCCCGCCGGTCACAGTCCGACAGTCGCGGGCGCCGATCGGCTCCGGAAACCAGACGAGACTGTCGCCGTGGGGATGATCTTCCCGCCAGGTGCCGTCGTGCCACGTACGGACCGGCACGCGCCGTTCGTGCCGCACGGTCGCGACACTGGCCGGCCCCGCCCATCCCGTACGCGCCACCTTGATCTCGTCGACGGAGTCGAACATCGACGCCGCGTGGCGGGCGAGCGCGTCGACCAGACCGGGCGCGAGCCCGCACCCGATGCCGATGGCGACGCCGGCGCCGCGCGCGTTCGGGTCGAGGACCCGCAACTGCTCGAGTGCCTCGTGTTCGTCCTCGCTCGACGCGACGGGCACGCCGGCTGCGATGGCGGCCGTGACGATCGGATGATCCACGCCCGTCGGCAGGGCGGTCACCACCACGTCGACATCGGACGGGACGGGATCACCGGGAGCGAAGTCGACGGCCTGCGCATCGGAGCCGAACGCGCTCGCGACCTCGGTCAACTGGGAGCCGTCGCGATCCGCGAGCAACAGCCGGTCGATACCCGGAGTGTCGATGAGTTGACGCGCGGCACGGGTCCCGACCGCGCCGACACCGACGACGAGCGCGGTCGTCAACGGCCCACCGGAGCTATCCACCGAAGCATGCGCCGGACCGGACTGCCGATCACCGGAATTCGGGGCCTTCGAGCTCACGCCAACCGCCGCTGGTGGGCGGCACTCCGCCCTTGCCGCGCACCCGCGCGAGCATGCCGACCGCACCCGCGGCGCCGAGCACGAGGAGCAGGCGCTTGAATACCTTCACGACGCGGGAGTGTATCGAGCACGCTCGCAAACGGACCCTTGGCGCGTCGGACCCAACTCGGCGAAGATCGGCGGGGCCGCTGCTACGCTGCTCCGCCTGCCCTGGGGGCTATAGCTCAGTCGGTTAGAGCGCGTCCCTGATAAGGACGAGGTCGCAAGTTCGATTCTTGCTAGCCCCACTTACCGCCCGAATATTCTCGGCCCTCACGGGCGTTCGGCGAGGTGTTCGCCCACGTTCTGGCGCACCCAGACCACCTTGTCGACGACGAAGCGGTGGTAGTGCAGCCCGGGTGTCTGCACCGCGAGCCCGGCGACGGTCCGGCTCACGAAATACGCACGCTCGTACACGTCGGCGTGATCGCGGCGAGCATCCGGTCCGAACCCAACGTCCACCCGCACCTCTCCGTCACGCGTTACGGCCGCGACGAGCGTGGGTCGCGCGGACGACGTAAGGCGCACCGGACCCCGACCGAGCACGACGTCGAACTGGGTGGTCGCGCCGGCGTGGGAATCGGTCGCCAGCGTCCTGGTCGAGACGGTTCGGCCGTCGACGGTGACGGTCGCGACGACGAACGGCTGCGGGCCAACATTCGTCGCGGCGAACCGCAGGCGGACCTGCGGGCCGGTCACGATACGGAGGGGCTCGACGACGTAGCTCGGTTGCAGCAAGGCGTGACCCGGTTCCGTGCGCTGCACGAGTTGGAACAAGCGGCGCGACGGGAAGCGACGGACGATATCGGCAGAGCCGGGCCCCCGATCGGTCGCGTAGAGAACCCTTCCACTCCTATCCGGGTCGTCGACCAGGAACGGAAAGCCCGACAGCATGAAGCTGTACCTCGGCGGCTCGGTGCGCATCACCACGACCGCGTTCGTGAGCCGGGCGGAGATGAACGGTGCCAACTTCGCGCGTTGCAACGCAGTCGTGCCGTGCGCATTGTCGAGGATCGTCGGCACCATGAACAGCGAACCCACGATGACCGCCGCCATGCCGATCGTCGCGAGCGCGAACGAACGGCGCAGCAGGTCGCGCAGTGCCCATCCGGCGAGCACCGCGAGCGGCACGAAGGCAGGCACGTAGTAGTGCGGACCGAGCCCGGTGAACGCGCCGCTCGCCGCGAGGGAGGTGGCCCACCAGAAGAAGTACCCGACCGGGAAGACGACGATCGTGGCAACGAGTACCCACGTCTCCCGCCGCCGGCGATGCATGACGACGGCCGCGATCGCCAGCACGATCCCGACTCCGCTGCCCGCGAACCACAACGGGACCGCCCCGACGTTGCGGACCAGCGCACTCAACGCGGCCCTGGGCGTGTAATCCAGCGGGGGCTGGCCGGGCGCCATCGCTCGGGTCCCGAACCCGAACGCGTCCAGGCGCGACGCCGCCTGCAACGGGAAGCGAAACGGGTTCCCGGTCACGTGCGCGTTGTAGAGAGCCGTCAGAACCAAGAACGGCAATGCGCCGGCGGCCGTCCACAGCACAGCGACACGCGTTCCCGGGCCGTCCCGCCACCGTACGGTCACGATGTAGCCGGCCGCGACGACGGCGACGATCACCGCGTCGAACGGGCGGCTCAGGAACGCGACTCCGAACAGCGCGCCGCTCAAGCAGAAGGGCGCCGGTCGATTCGTACGCGCGCCGGCGAGCACACCTGCGAGCCCACCCGCCACCAGCGCGGCGGACCACAGGTACGAGAGATACAGGCCCGCGTCCACCACGAACATCGGCGAGAGCACCAGGACCACGGCCGCGAAACCGCCGGAGCCGGGTGCGATCTCCTGGGCGAGGAACCACGTCGCGACCACCGCGGCGATCGCGGCCACGGCGAGGGCGACGCGTTCGTCGCCGAGCATGTGGCCGAGGGCGATCACCGCCGGCCAACCCGGCTGGTACTGCGAGAACAGCCGGCTGCCGTGGCGCCCGAACAGCCACGGATGGAAGAACTCGGCGTGCATCGCGGCGGAGAGCGTCGTGTGGCCGTGCGTCAGCATCCGACCCTGGTACACGTATACGGGCTCGTCGGAGTCGCCGCTCATCAGCGGGAAGAG
>JAUZEI010000673.1 GCA_030839105.1 Actinomycetota bacterium | reverse complement strand
ATCGCCAACCACGCCCCGACCACGAGCGTGCCGCCGATGGTCACGAGTGGGTTCCAACGGCGCCGTTCGCCCAGAGTGAGGATCAGCGCGGGCAGTACCGCCGCGAGCAGCAACGGCGCGATCCATGACGCACCGGAATAGACGCGGGCGAGCGCGAGCGTCGCGCCGCCGGTCAGGAGGGCGCGGGCGACGATGACGTAGGAAGACTGCCGGTGCGCTGCCAACGCAGCACCGCCTCGTTCCAGGAGTGGGCGAATGGACGTTCGTCGTAGGGGACGACGAGGGATCGGAATCGGCGGGCGCGGGGCGCAACAGCACCGGAGTCGGCCTCGCTGGGGACCGTGACGAGCAGGCCTCCGTCGCGCACGAGCATTCCGAGGCTGGCCGCGTCCGGCGCGAGGAGGCGACCGGTCACGGCGATGAGTGCGCTCGAACGGCGCCGTGTCGACGCGATGAGCAGTCGATCGGCACCGTGCGGTTCGACGATGGCGAGCTCGTCCATTATGTGCGCCAGATGGCGGCGCCCGGGCGCGCCGACCGCCATCCCCGTGCTCCACGCGACCTCGAACGGCCGGCCGGCGCGATCGAGCGCGGTCGCGATGGATGCGACGGCTTCGACCGCGCGCTCGAACGACGCGCGATCGTGCGTGGCGGGACGCACGTCGAGCATCAACAGCACCGGCGCGCGGCGGCGCGTCTCGTTCTGGCGCATCATCAGATGCCCGCGGCGTGCGGTGGAACGCCAGTGCACGTGGCGCAGGTCGTCGCCGGGCGCGTACTCGCGCAATGTCATGAAGTCGCCGCTCGACTCGACCCGGGCCTTGACCGCGGGATGATCACGATCGAGATCGAGACCGCCGACGTCGGGCGGCGGCACGATCTCGTGCACCTGCGGGTACACGATCACCTGTTCCGTCCCGAGCACGCGCCGGCCTGACGAGACGAGACCGAACGGATCAGTGAGCGTCGCGCGCAGTGGTCCGATCTCGAAGCGACCACGACGATCGGTGGGGAAGCGATACGCGGCGCGTGCTTCTTCAGCTTCGCCGAGCGGGGCCAGCAGGAACCGCGCCGCCCGCCGACCGTGGTCGAAGGCGTCGGCAACCGCGATGGTCGGGCTCCGCCGGATCGCGCTCACCGTCAGGTCGACGCGGCCTTCCACGCCGACCTGCAGCAGCTCCTTGAGCGTGCGATGGGCTTCGAGCGCCGGGCTCTTCGCACGCACCCACACGTACGCCCCGATGAGGAGCAGCACGGTGGCAATGGAAAGCACCGCGAGCTGGACGAGACCGAGCATCCGCGCCCCGACGAAGAGGCCGACCGCGGCCCCGACGAACGACCATCCGCGACGGGTCAACATCCGGGTCGAGACTCAGCCGGCGCGCGTCGGAGGAACGGGGACGGTGTCGAGGATCGACGACAGCACGTCGGCCGGATTCACGCCCCGCATCATCGCCTCGGACGACAACAGGAGCCGGTGCTCGAGTACCGCGGGGGCCAATACCTTCACGTCGTCGGCGACGACATACGCGCGCCCGATGCTCGCGGCCAGCGCGCGCGCCGCCCGTTGCAACGCGAGTGCGCCGCGCGGGCTCACACCGAGCATGAGGTCGCGGTGATGGCGCGTCGCTTCGGCGAGATCGACGATGTAGCCCTGCAGCTCGGCGGAAACGTGAATGCGTCCGAGCTCGCGGATCCATGCGCCCACGGTTTCAGGATCGGTGACGGGCTCGAGCTCTTCGGGCTCGATCGTGTCGGTTCCCTCCGCGTCGAGGATCGCGATCTCCGCGTCGCGGTCGGGATAGCCGATGCGCAGACGCAACAGGAAGCGGTCGAGCTGGGCTTCGGGGAGGGGATAAGTGCCTTCGAGTTCGACGGGGTTCTGGGTCGCGATCACCATGAAGGGACGCGGCAGCTTGTAGGTCTGCGCGTCGACACTCACCTGTCGTTCTTCCATCGATTCGAGCAGCGCCGACTGCGTCTTCGGCGAGGCCCGGTTGATCTCGTCGGCGAGGACGACGTTGGCGAACACGCCGCCGGGACGGAACTCGAAATCGCCTCGTCCACGATCCCAGACCGACACGCCCGTGATGTCCGACGGCAGGAGGTCGGGTGTGAACTGCACCCGGCGCCATGAACCGCCGGTCGAACGGGCGATCGCCTTCGCGAGTGACGTCTTGCCCACACCGGGTACGTCCTCGATCAGCAGGTGTCCTTCGGAGAACAGACACACGAGCGACAGGTGCACGGCTCGCCGCTTGCCGCGCAACACGCGTTCGATCTGCGCAGCGAGAGTGTCGAACAGGTCTTTGAAGGACTGCTCAGGGCGGGGCGCGGCTTGCACCGTTGTCGACCTCCGTCGGGGGCGGCCTGGGCCACGGCGTGCCGTCGTCGTCCCCGGGAGACGCCGGCTACCGCCGCCACGCTACCGTGCCCGGGATGGGCCCCACCCGCGGCGACCCAGGCATGACGCACGGCGCAGCCTTTTGGTTCCCGACCATTTCGGCCGTGTTGGTCAAACCGCACCTGTGGTTTACCGCACTTCGCCAGTTCCGCCGAGCCGTTCCCACTCGGTGGTGGGCACACCCGCCGTTCCTTCCGCGACCCGACGGAGAATACGTGCGGTTCCGCCTCGAAACCGCGTACGGCACCGGCGCGGTGCCCTGCGCCGCGGACCTCGTCCGCTACCTCGAATGGTGCCGCGCCAGCCGCTGATCCGCAGGAGCGCGAGCGACCGAGGGAGGAGCGGCAGCGGAGCCGACCCGATGAGCGGCGTGACGCGTGTTCCGGACGCGAGGCGGAGCGCGAGCGACCAATACGGACGGTGGCC
>JAUZEI010000670.1 GCA_030839105.1 Actinomycetota bacterium | reverse complement strand
GAGCTGATCACCGAAACTGTCGCAGCCGGGTGCTACCGTCCGATCCGGCGGTGTCGGTGTCTTCCGAAGGGGCATGTGCGTTGGCAAAGCACGTCTTCGTGACCGGTGGAGTTGCATCGAGCCTCGGGAAGGGGCTCACGGCGTCGTCGCTCGGGCGACTGCTGAAGAGTCGTGGCCTCAAAGTCACGATGCAGAAGCTCGACCCCTACATCAACGTCGATCCCGGAACGATGAACCCTTTCCAACACGGAGAGGTGTTCGTCACCGACGACAAGGGCGAGACCGACCTCGACCTCGGGCACTACGAGCGCTTCGTCGACGTCCCGCTCACCCGCCGCTCGAACGCCACGACCGGTTCGATCTACCAGTCGGTGCTCGCCAAAGAGCGCAGGGGCGAGTATCTCGGCGAGACGGTGCAGGTGATCCCGCACATCACCAACGAGATCAAGCAGCGCATCGTGGCGCTCGCCAACGACGACGTCGACGTCGTGATCACCGAGGTGGGCGGCACCGTCGGCGACATCGAGATCCTCCCGTTCCTGGAAGCGATCCGGCAGTTCCGCAAGGACGTCGGTCGCGAGAACGTCTTCTACGTGCACGTGACCCTCGTGCCGTACATCGGCCCGTCCGGGGAGCAGAAGACCAAACCGACCCAGCACTCGGTCACCGAGTTGCGGGGCCGCGGCATCCAGCCGGACGCGATCGTCTGCCGTAGCGACCGGCCGATCTCCAAGCGGCTGAAGGAGAAGATCTCCCAGCTGTGTGACGTGCCGGAGGCGGGCATCGTCACGGCCGTCGACGCCGAGATCCTCTACGAGATCCCGCTCGTCCTCCACGAGGAGGGCTTCGACGAGTACGTCTGCAAGATGTTGCACCTCGACCAGCACGAGGCCGACCTCACCGAGTGGACCGCGTTGGTCGATCGGGTGCGCGCCGCGCAGGACGACGTGCGCATCGGGCTCGTCGGCAAGTACATCAACCTTCCCGACGCGTACCTCTCGGTGGTGGAGGCGTTGAAGCACGGTGGATACGCGTGCGGCGCGAACGTGTTGATCGACTGGATCGCGGCCGACGACACCGAGGGTCTGCTCGCCGAGGGACGGTTGCACGACCTCGACGGGATCGTCGTGCCCGGCGGTTTCGGCATGCGGGGCATCCCGGGCAAGATCGAAGCGGCCGGCTACGCGCGCCGCAACGGGATCCCGTTCCTCGGCCTGTGTCTCGGTCTGCATTGCGCGGTGATCGACTTCGCGCGCGACGTGTGTCTGCTCGAGAACGCGAACAGCTCCGAGTTCGACACGAGCACGGCCCATCCGGTGATCGACTTGATGGACGAGCAGAAGTCCGTCGTCGACATGGGCGGCACGATGCGGTTGGGTGCCTATCCCGCGAAGCTGCTGGCCGGCAGCCGGGTGCGCGAGATCTACGGCGAAGAGGTCGTGTACGAGCGGCACCGGCATCGCTACGAGCTGAACAACCGCTACCGCCAGGCGCTCGAGGAGAACGGCATGGTGTTGTCGGGAACGTCTCCCGACGATCTTCTCGTCGAGTTCATCGAGTTGCCGAAGTCGACGCACCCGTTCTTCGTGGCGACGCAGGCGCACCCGGAGTTCAAGAGCCGGCCGAACCGTCCTCATCCGCTGTTCGCGGCGTTCGTCAGCTCGGCGCTCGAGCGCGCCGACGGCCGCTTGCCCCGACTCCCCATCGCCGAGACGGCACCCGCGCTCGGGACCTAGCCCGAGGCTGAATGCCCGACGAGTTGGCGAAGCTGATGGCCGAGCACGACGACTGGCTCGTCGTCGAGCGGGGCCTCGCGACGAACTCGTTGCTCGCGTACCGCCGGGATCTGCGGCGCTACGCGGCCTTCCTGCGGGCGCGGGACGAGACCGACCCGGCCCGCATCGGTGAGGACGTCGTGCACGCCTACGTCCGGCATCTCGAGACGTCGGTCGACGACGACGGCCGCCGCACTCTCGCGGCGTCGTCGGTGGCGCGCGCGGTCGTGGCGGTGCGGTCGTTCCACCGGTTCTGTGCACGCGAGGGATTGGTCGAGCGCGATCCGAGCCAGGAGGTCGGCGCCCCCCGCGTCCCGGCCGGCATCCCGAAGGCGCTCGCCGAGGACGAAGTCGACCGGTTGCTGGGAGCCGTGACGGGAGACGAGCCGCTGGCGCAGCGCGACCGTGCACTGCTCGAATTGCTCTACGGCACCGGCATCCGCATCAGCGAAGCGGTCGGCCTCGATCTCCAAGACCTCGATCTCGAGGACGGCATGTTGCGTGTGCTGGGCAAGGGTTCCAAGGAGCGCGTCGTACCGGTCGGTCGGGGCGCGCGCACCGCGCTCGACGCGTACCTGCGCGACGGCCGGCTCGCGCTCCGAAGCGCCCGCGCCCGGCGGTCGGTCCGAGACTCCGATGCGGTCATGCTCAACGCGCGCGGGGGGCGGATCTCCCGGCAGTCGTGTTGGGCCATCGTCCGGCGGGCGGGGGAGCGGAGTGGCATCGGCGCGCATCTGTCTCCGCACGTCCTGCGGCACTCGTGCGCGACCCACATGCTCGACCACGGCGCCGACCTGCGCGTCGTCCAGGAGTTGCTCGGGCACGCCAGCATCTCGACGACGCAGGTGTACACGAAGGTCTCGCCGGAACGACTCCGGGCCGCCTACGAGTCGGCCCATCCTCGTGCGCTCGTGGCCACCGAACGGGCTCGCGCCGGGCGTCGCACCGAGAGCTAGGGAGAGTCCGAGAGGTAGGATGGGCGCATGGCCGAGACGACCCACGCGGACCGGCGCGCCCAGTTGACGGCCGAGCGCGAGCGGGTCTACCGCGAGCTCCTGGCGCTGGGCGTCGACCGCAGTTCGTACGACGACGGCTTTGCCGACTCCGGTCAGGTCACCGCCGAGCGGGGTGAGGTAGACGCCATAGTCGGCTCGCTGCGCGAGGCGCTCCTCGAGGTCGACGCCGCCCTGGGCAAGCTCGAAGCCGGCACCTACGGCCGATGCGAGACCTGCGGTGAGGACATCGTCGACGCCCGACTCGAGGCGATGCCGGCCGCCCGGTCGTGCATGGCGTGCGCGTCCAAGCGCCGCTGACGCCTGCACTTCGTGCACGTTGACAACGTCACCGTCGTCTTCCTCGCCGCGCTGATCGTCGCGATCATCCTGCACGAGATCAGTCACGGTGTGGTGGCGTTTGCGTTCGGCGACGACACCGCCAAGCGCGCGGGCCGGCTCACGCTCAATCCCATTCCCCACGTCGATCCGTTCGGCTCCATCTTCCTGCCCGTGCTCGGAGCGCTCACCCACGTGCCGGTCATCGGCTGGGCGAAGCCGGTCCCGGTCAACCCGGCGCGGCTCCGGAACGGCCGCCGCGATCTGCTGCTCGTCTCGCTCGCCGGACCGGTCACGAACTTCACGCTGGCCGTGATCGCGGCGGTGATCGCCCGATCACAGTTCCACGCCCACGGCGCGTCGTTCGTCGTGCTCGGTGACCTGCCGTTGCCGGTCCTCGTACCGTTGCTCTTCGCCGAGGTGAACCTGTTCCTCGGGCTCTTCAACTTCCTACCGATCCCACCCCTCGACGGCGCGGCGCTGATCGAGCGCGTCCTCCCGCGCGCATGGCTGCCGGGCTGGTACAAGTTCCAGCCGTTCGGGATCATCGTGCTGTTTCTCCTGGTCTTCAGCACCCACATCACGACGCGCCTGTTCCAGCCCTTCCTCGAGCACCTCTACCGTTTCGTCTTCGGATGACGCGCGCCGGTCATCTCGTCGGGCGCTTCGTGGGTTCGTTGCGGCCGCGCCGCCTCGACGATGCCGACCTCGATCTCGTCCGCTCCGTGCTCGGGCCGGGCGAGCGGGCGTGTTGGGAGCGACTGGGGCGCGCCGATCGCGCGGAGTCGGTCGCTACGGCGCGCGCGCTGGGCCCGGACGCGGATCGGGCTTGGGTCGCGGCCGCGTTGCTCCACGATGTCGGCAAGGCCGAGACGTCCTTCGGGCCGATCCGCCGGGCCGCGGCGACGGCGATCGCGCTGGTCGCCGGCTCGCGGCGGGTCCGGTCATGGCCGAATGGTGTCGGTCGTTATGTCAACCATGACGAACTCGGTTCGGCTCGCCTGCGGGAGGCGGGCGCCCGCCCGGAAGCGGTGGCTTGGGCGGCCGCGCACCATCGCCGGGACCGCTGGGGGGCCACGGGAATTGCGCCCGACATCTGCGAGCGGCTGGCCGCTGCGGACGGAGAACCGCCTCCGTAGTGAACTCGCGCGCGAAACGCGCCGATACAGGATTCGTGCGGCAACCGACCGACTCGTATTTCGTCCGGATCCACCCCGATCCGCCGTCGGCCCGCGGCACCGACTCGCAGGTGCAGGCGGGCCGCGCCGGGCTGGGGGCGCCGGGGCCCGTGCGCCGCCGCCGCCGTCGACGGGGGATCAGCGGGCGGGCCGTGTTCCTCACGCTCCTGCTGATCGGGGTGGGCACGTGGGCGATCTGGGCCCAGCAGCGCCCCGGTGGAATTTCGGGCACCATCGACAGCTGGATCTCGAATGTCCGGGGCGACGTAGCCCAGGTGAGCTCTGATCCCGATGTTGCCAAGGCGCGTCGTTACTTCAACGCGCAGTACACGCAGACGGGTGCGTACCCGCAGTTGTCGGATGCGGACCTCACCGCCGCCGCCGGAGTCGGTCTCGGCGTGAGCCTCTACTGGTGCAACTCGCAGGCCGTCGTGCTGCAGGGCGCGTCGGGCGGCGGCACCGTGAGCCGGCTCCTGCTCGGCGGGCACGACCTGGGCGCGGTGGACGGCCGGCACGACTGTCCCGTCAACATGGTGAACCCCGCACCCTGGAAGAAGCCGTAGGACCTCAGCCGTCACGCCGAACGGCGGGGGAGTAGGCCGGCCGCGCGGGTCGCGCGGGCGAGTACCGGATCCGCGAGCGCGGTCGCGGCGTCGGCTCCGACCGCCAACCGGCGTTCGACCTCGCCCGGATCGGCGGCGAGCTGCGCGTAACGAGCCTGTACCGGTCGCAGGAACTCGACCACCGCGTCGGCGACCGCGACCTTGAACACGCCGTACTGCTTGCCGTCGAACTCCTTCTCCACGTCGGCGATCGACGCCCCGGTGACCGCGCCGTAGATCTCGATCAGGTTCGAGACGCCCGGCTTCTCGTCGCGGTCGTGGCGAATCTCGGAACCGGAGTCGGTGACAGCCGACTTGATCTTCCTCTCGATCGCCTTCGGATCGTCGAGCACGAGGATCGTGCCCTGGGGCGAGTCCTCCGACTTCGACATCTTCGCGTCGGGCCGCTGGAGGTCCATCACCCGGGCCCCGATCGGGGGGAAGACGGCTTTCGGCACGACGAAGGTGTCACCGAAGCGGCTGTTGAACCGGATCGCGACGTCGCGTGCGAGCTCCACGTGCTGGCGCTGATCGTCACCGACCGGCACCTCGGCCGTGTCGTACAAGAGGATGTCGGAGACCATGAGCACGGGGTAGTCGAAGAACCCGACCGTCAGTGACTCGACTTCGCCGTCGCCCTGCTTGGCGCTCTTGTCCTTGAACTGGGTCATCCGGCGCAGCTCGCCGAAGGAGGCGACGCAGTTCAGCAGCCAGGTCAGCTCGGCGTGGGCCCGGACGTGACTCTGGACGAAGAGCAGCGAGCGATCCTCCTCGAGTCCGGCGGCCATCAGCATCGTGGCGAGCCGGAGGGTCGATTCGGTGAGCTCCGCCGGGTCCCAGGGCATCGTGATCGCGTGCAGGTCGACGACGCAGAAGATCGCCTCGTGCTGGCGGGCCTCCGGTGTAGCGGGGGCGGGCTGGCTGTCGACCCAGCGGCGCACCGCGCCCAGGTAGTTGCCGAGGTGCATGTCGCCCGTCGGTTTGATGCCGGAGAACACCCTCGCCATGGCCGATCACGTTACCGGCCTGGTTCGGACCGCCCGGGACGTTTCGGCTGGTAGCCGCGGTGGACCACATCCCTGTGATTCGGCGCGGGTAGCCTGCTCCCCGTGCCGTACGAGGTCTCGACACCGGTATTCGAAGGCCCGTTCGACCTCTTGTTGCACCTCATCCTGCGAGAAGAGGTCGACCTCTGGCAGATCTCTCTCGTCCACCTCGTCGACGTCTTCTGCGTCGAGGTCGAGAACATCGAGCGCGTCGATCTCGACGTCGCCACCGAGTTCCTGCTGATCGCCGCGACGCTCGTGGAGCTCAAGACGCGCCGGATGCTGCCGGGCCGAGAAGATGTCGATCTCGACGAAGAGCTCATGCGGTTCGAGGAGCGCGACCTCCTGCTCGCGCGCCTGCTCGAGTGCAAGACGTTCCAGGACGCGGCCCGGGTGATGAACGAGCGCCTGCAGAGCGCGAGCCTTTCGGTCGCGCGCACGGCCGGCCCCGAGGAGCCGTTCCGCTCGTTGGCGCCCGACCCGCTCGAGCGGGTCGCGCTCGAGGCGCTGCTCGTCGCCGCCCGGCGCGGACTCGCACCGCCCGAGCCCGTCGAGGAAGTCC
>JAUZEI010000669.1 GCA_030839105.1 Actinomycetota bacterium | reverse complement strand
CACGGCGACGCGCGCGATCTCGATCTCGCGCAACATGTCGACGGCCTTGTGCCGCGTCACCTGGAACTTCGACAGCGGCTTGCCGAACACCTCGCGCGCCTGCGCGTAGTCGAGCGCCAGCGCGTTCGCCGCTTCGCTCACACCTATGAGCTCGGCCGCGAGCAGCACGGCCGCGTCGTCGGCGATGCGCCGCCAAAGGTGCGCGTGATCGCCGGGCGGCCCGACGAGGCGGGCGGGGGTCTCGTCGAACTCGAACCGGGCGAACTTACGGGTGACGTCGAGCGACGGTACGGGGTGCACGATGCCGGTCGGGCTCTCGACGAGGCCGCCTGACTCAACGAGACCGCGTGTTTCAACGAGAAAGGTCTGCAGACCATCGCGGGTGCGCGCCGGAACCAGTACCCAGTCGGCCGACGCGCCGTCCATGACCATGGGCTTGACGCCGTCGAGCTTGTGACGCGACCCGCGTCCGGTCGCACGCACGCGGATGCGTTCGATCGGGTCACCGTGGCCCGATTCGTCGAGCGCGACGGTTCCGCGCTCGGTCCCGGCCGCGAGTACCGCGAGCCGGTCGTCGAGTCCGAGGCCGCGCGCGGCGAGCGTCGCCGCGATGGCGGACGAGAAGTAAGGGCCGGGAAAGAGCGCGCGCCCCATCTCCTCCTGCACCACAACCGCGTCGATGATCCCGAGACCGAGCCCCCCGAACGCATCCGGCACGAGCAGACCGGTCCAGCCGAGATCGACGATCCGACTCCAGAGCTCGGGCGTGATGCCCGTGTCGTCGTGCTCGGCCATTCGGCGCACATATTGGGTCGGCGCCTCGGCGGCGAGGAACGATCGCACCGCGCCGCGCCGCGCGATTTGATCGGCCGAGAACGTGAAGTCCACCGGGTCAACGTACTTCGACCTGACAGTAATGTCAGCCCCCGTGGACTTTGCCTGGGCCCCCGAGGACGTCGCCTTCCGAGAAGCGCTCGAGGCGTTTCTCGACAAGGAGATGCCGCCGTTCGTCGAGCAGTGGTCGGTGAACGAAGACCTCGACGCGTCGCGGGGCGTGATGGGCGTCATGGACAAGCGCAAGGCCTGGCAGAACAAGCTGAACGAAGGACGCTGGGCCGCGATCCTCTGGCCCGAGGAGTGGGGCGGCCGCGCCGCGACCACCGCCCAGCAGGTTCTCTACACGCAGGTGATGGCGAAGTACCGCTCACCCGGAATCTTCAACGCGAACGGCATCGTGCAGATCGGGCCGTCGATCATCACGTGGGGAACCGAGGAGCAGAAGGCGCGCTGGCTCCCGGGAATTCTCGACGCAACCGAACACTGGTGTCAGGGTTTCTCCGAACCGCAGGCCGGCTCGGATCTCGCCAACCTCCGTACCACCGCGATCCGCTCGGACGACGGTTCGCACTACGTCGTCAACGGCCAGAAGACCTGGATCAGCTCGGCGCAGATCGCGAAGTGGGGCCTCTTCCTCATGCGCACCGATCCGACCTCGATCGCGCGCGGAGTGAAGCACGAAGGCATCACGACGTTCATCGTCGACATGGAGCTGCCCGGCATCGACATCCGACCGATACGCGAGATCACGGGCGACTCGTTGTTCTGCGAGGTGTTCTTCGACGACGTGAAGATCGCCGCGGCCGACCGGTTGGGCGACGAAGGCAACGGCTGGCTGGTGTCGATGGGCGCACTCGGCCAGGAGCGTGTGGGCAGCGCCGGGCAAGCGATCTCGATGGCACAGGATTTGCGCTCGTTGTTGCAGACCGCGCGGGTCGAGAATCCCGACGCGTTGCGCGACCCCGCCATCCGCGAGCGCGTCGCGAAGTTGCACATCCAGATCGAGGCGACGAGGTTGCTCATCGCGAGAGCGCTGTCGAAGGTGCTGAAGGGCGAGAAGGGCTGGCCCGAGGTACCGCTGGCGAAGCTGCAGTGGGGATACATCTCGCTGTGGCTCGCGGAGCTCGCGCTCGACGTGCTCGGTCCGACCGGCGCGTTGCTGAAGGGCGCGCCGGGTGCGATCGACGGCGGCATGTGGGCCCGGAACTACGTGTGGCAGCGCTACACGACGATCGGCGCGGGTCCGACCGAGGTGCAGAAGAACATCATCGCCGACCGGGCCCTCAAACTGGAACGTTGAACGCGATCGAGGCAGATCGGCGAACCGCTCCGTGGTGAACGGCTCGTCCTGCGCCTCGAGCATCCTCCTCCCGAAATATCACAAGTAGGTACTTGCGTTATTACGGGAACCGGAGCACAATCCGGGAGAACGAGGAGGAAGACATGCCCGTAGCCATCATCACCGGCGCCTCCCGAGGCCTGGGCCTGGCCCTCGCCCGATCCCTGGCGGCCGACGGCTGGAATCTCGTCATCGACGGCCGGGACGGCGCCGCGCTTTCCGACGCCGCCGCCGCGCTGGACTCCGCGCCAGCTCTCGACCCGTCTCGGGTAGTCCGCGCGATTACCGGCGACGTCGCCGACCCCGCGCACCGCGTCGAGCTCGTCGCGGCCGCCACCGATCTCGGGGGAGTCGATCTGCTTGTCAACAACGCGAGCGTGCTCGGCCCGTCGCCGCAACCGACGCTCGCCGAATATCCGCTCGACGCACTCACGCACGTCTACGAGGTCAACACCGTTGCACCGCTGGCACTCGCGCAGCTGGCGCTCCCCGCGCTCCGGCACGCGCACGGCGTCGTCGTCGACATCACCTCCGACGCCGCGGTCGAACCCTACGAAGGTTGGGGCGGCTACGGGTCGTCGAAGGCCGCGCTCGAACAGCTCGGCAACGTGCTCGGTGCGGAGGAGCCCGACGTGCGTGTGTACTCGTTCGATCCGGGCGACATGCGTACGCGCATGCACCAAGAGGCCTTTCCCGGAGAGGACATCTCCGATCGACCCGAGCCGGAGAGCATCGTGCCCGCTCTGCGACGATTGTTGTGGGACAAGCCCGCGAGCGGTCGTTACCGCGCCTCCGACTTCGCATCGGACGCGGGCGCCTTCGCGTCAGTGGCGGGAACGCAGGTAACGCCATGACCGCGGTCGCCGTACGCGAAGCAACCGAGCCGCCGGAAGCGCGTGGGATCACGCGTGACGCCGTCCGCATGATGGTCGCGCACCGCGCCGACCTGCAGGTCGTACACACGCATGCACACGATCTGCCCCAATTCCTCGACGAGGGCGACCTGATCGTCGTCAACACTTCGGGGACGCTGGCCGCCGCGCTCGACGCGCTGGGAGAAGACGGCACCCCTCTCGTCGTACACCTCTCGCAGCGCCTGCCGGCCGGACTGTGGCTCGTGGAGCTGCGCCGGCCCAACGGTCGGGCGACCGAGCCCTGGTTCGAGGATCCCCCCGGATCGACTCTGCAACTCGTCGACGGAGGCCTCGTGCACCTCGCAACCCGCTTCGAGTCGTCCGCCCGGTTGTGGGTCGCGACCCTGGAGCTACCGGTACCGCTGCTGACCTACCTCGCCGTCCATGGCCGCCCGATCCGGTACGGCTACGTCACGCGGGACTGGCCCCTCGACATCTACCAGAACGTCTACGCGCGCGAACCCGGTAGCGCGGAGATGCCGAGCGCGGGTCGTCCGTTCACACCCGAGCTCGTGACGCGGCTCGTCGCCAAGGGCGTCGGCGTCACACCGCTCGTTCTCCACACGGGAGTCTCGTCGCTCGAGGCGAACGAACATCCGTACCCCGAGTGGTACCGCGTGTCGCCGTCGACCGCAGCGCGGATCAACGACACACGTGCGAACGGCGGGCGCGTGATCGCGATCGGCACAACGGTCGTGCGGGCCCTCGAGACAGTGGTCGACCACCGACGGGCCGTGCACGCGGGCGAGGGCTGGACCGACGTGGTCGTGACCCCGCAGCGGGGTGCGTACGCGGTCGACGGACTCCTCACGGGTTGGCACGAACCCGAAGCGTCGCACCTCCAGATGCTGGAAGCGGTGGGAGGTCGCGCCGTACTCGAGGTGTCGTACGCCGCAGCGGCGGCCGAGGGCTATCTGTGGCACGAGTTCGGCGACGTCCACCTCATCATCGACTGACCGACTGAGGCGGGCCGGCACGCGATGTCGTCAGAGGGGCCATACCGAGGAACGCTTCAGACGTACTGCCAGCGCTTGTCGGGCTCGGAGCCGGGCGCGTGCTCGATGCATTGCACGTCGAACTGGATCGGCAACAGGTAGCGCACGTAGAAGGCGTGCACCGTGACGGGTCCCTGCACGAGGTCCTGCGCGAACTCGAGGATC
>JAUZEI010000654.1 GCA_030839105.1 Actinomycetota bacterium | reverse complement strand
CACGGCGAGCAGCGGTTGGCGGATCGGCTTCTTGTCGTTCGGCAGCGGATTGTCGTAGAGCAGGAAGTCGAGGTACTTCGGGTTCGTGATCGTCCGTTGCGCGACAGGTATCGCGTTGATCCGGGTGATGGTCTGCACCGCCGACGCGTTGCGCGCCGCAAGGCCCGTCTTCGACTTCTCGCGCGTGAGATCGGACGCGAGAATCTTTCCGGCGACGCTCCGGGTCACATCACCATTCGGGCCCCGGACGAGGTTGTGGTTCCACTGCAACGCAGTGAGCGGCGACACCACGCCGAGAACCTTGTGGGACGCGTTGATCCGATCGGCCACGCTCGTCCACTGCTTCACGCCGTCGGCCGTGAAGAGCTCGGCGACGGTGTGCCCGGGATCCATCGTGACGAGCGTGAGCATGGCCTCGCCGCCGAAGAGCTTCTGATAGGCGACGCTGTCCTTGTACACCTGGTCGCTCTTGTTCAGGTAGTTGCTCTGGTCGGTGGAGAACTCGAGCTTCGTGGTCCCGAACCCGAGTGCGAGGGTGACGGCTCCGCCGATCAACAGGACGGCGATCCAGTGCTTGCCGAGATTGAGACCGAGCCACGACCACAGCCTGTCCATCCGGCCTCCGTCATTCTGCAGAACACTCGGCGTCAGGGCCGCGGCACGGTACATCAACGCGTCAGGTCCGGCACGTCCCGCCGCTCGGTCGGCGTTCGGCTTCGTCGGCATACGCATTACACGATGCTCATACTCCGGTGATGGTTCTCTCACCGACGGTGGACAGAGTCAACCGGGCCGGAGAGACTCCGAATCGGGGAGCTGTACATGTCTTTGGGTCGTCGCATCGCACTGTTGGTTGCCGTGGTCGCCGCGCTGAGTGGTCTGACCGCGTGCAACACGCTCCTGCTTCCGGGCAACACTTCGTCGATCACCTTCGTGAGCACGACGTCGACCGGTGGTTGGCGGTACGACTACTACCGCAACACGGCGTACCCGTGCAGCATCAGCGGATACCAAACCTTCGTCGTCGGGACCAAGGTCGGTTCGTCGGACATCGCGGCCCGTCCGCTGTGGGCGTTCATGCACGGCGGCGGCGCCGGCTACTTCGACACGTCCGGCAATCCCGTCCCCGGTCCCGGCCAGAAGGTCGAGGAGAGCGCCGCGTCACTCGTGACCCACCTCACCAACAACGGGTTGCTCGGCCTGATCCGCGCCGACGCCGCGGGCTTCCGAACGCTCGCAGTCTCGTACTGCAGCCACGACATCTACGCGGGCGCCAACACGCCCGACCCGAACAACCCGAACACGGCGCCCGACGGCAAGCCGCGACCTACGAACGGCGTGTACGCCACCAAGGCCGCGATCCAGTACGTGCTCGACCACTACCCGACGACCACGACGTTCCTGCACGGCACGAGCGCGGGATCCGCGGGAACGTTCGGTGTCGCGTGGGCGATGCAACTCCAGGGCATCGCGCCCGCCGGAGTCGTCGCCGACGCGAGTCTTGTCAACGCCGAGGCGTTCGCGGCGGCGCACAGCGCGGGCTACTGCTCCGACAACAACGATCCGGCGCGCGTCGCCGCAATCGCCGCCCGCATACAGCCCGATCTCGCGAACATCGCGAACGAGCCCGACAAGCTCGTCTCCAGCAGGCGGCTCACCGTGCCGATCCTGCACATCTGGAACCACGGCGACAGCAATACCTGTGGCTCGCCGCCCATCGCGTGCCCGATGCGCGACGGAACGGTCGTCACGATCGGTCTCACCGACTGTATTCACGAACCGATGCGGAGAGCGATCGCCGCTCTCGGACCGAGCAGCCGTTCGAAGAACTTCCCCGTCTGCGTCGACAACGACGCCACGCCCGACTGCTCCTTACACGTCGTCACGTCGCGCATCCACCTCACGAACACCGATCCGTCCACTGCGGCCGACTATCTCGCCGGAATCGTGGCCTGGGTCGATGCACGGTTGCAGGACGCGTAGCATCCGCGATTCGTGAGAGCCTGGAGAGCGCATCGATACGGCGCACCGCGTGATGTGCTGATGCTCGACGACGTCGACGTGCCGGAACCGGCAGCCGGTGAGCTCAAGATCCGGGTGACGTCCGTCACGCTCAACTTCAACGATCTCGACGGTATCCATGGTCGGTACAAGACGGTGCCCCGCCCGGTTCCTTATATCCCCGGTATGGAGGTGCTCGGCATCGTCGACGGGGCGGGAGCGGGAGCCGAAGGGTGGCTCGGCCGGCGCGTCGTCGCGATCCCGTCCGGCGCGTTCGGCGGCTACGCCGAGTACGTCGTCGCGCCTGCGGCGATGGCCGTCGAGATGCCGCTCGAGATGTCCGAATCCGAAGCGGCCGCGATCTTCATGCCGTTCCATCTCGCGTGGCTCGCGCTCTACGAACGGGCGCGGATCCAGGCCGGAGAAACGCTGCTCGTGCATGCGGGCGCGGGCGGAGCGGGCTCGGCGGCTCTGCAGCTCGGCGTGCACGCCGGCGCTCGTGTCTTCGCGACCGCCGGAACCTTCGAGAAGACCGAGCTGTGCCGCGCGCTCGGTGCGGAGCTCGCGATCAACTACCACGAAGCCGATTTCGCGCAAGTCGTGCTCGACGCGACCGACGGCCGCGGAGTCGACGTCGCATTCGACGCAGTGAGCGGCGACGTCACGTTGAAGACGTTCCGGTGCATGGCGTTCAACGGGCGGCACATCCTCGCCGGTTTCGCGTCGGGCATCGAACAAGAGGACGAGGGACTCGTGCCGCGACCGGTGTTGTTCGGCAATTTCTCACTCGTCGGAGTGTGCCACGCCTACGTCGACGATCCGGTGGTGTTCAAGCGCCTGAGCGGATTCAACTTCCCCTCGCACCACGACGGGGAACGCTTGCACCACGAGCTGCTGGCATTGTTCGCAGCCGGCAAGCTGCGCGCCGTCGTCGGCCAGGAGGTCCCGTTCTCCGAACTGCCCGCCGCGCTCGACGCCATGGAGCGCCGCCAAACCGTCGGCCGTACGGTGATCAGGGTTCGGTAACCCGCGTCGACCTCAGCCGCGTTGCGTCGGTCGCTCGCAACGGTGGTGTTCTTCTTCACCGACGATGATGATGCGGAGGTCCACGCCTTCGTGCTGGGTGAGGATCTCGATCGTCTCGCGGTCGGTGAACATCAGGTCGAGATCCGCGCCGCACCAGTTGCACTTGTAGCGGCCTGCGACGAGGTGCATGGGTATCCGATCCGTGTTGCGCCGCCGAAAGGATGTAGCGAGAGACCGTTCCGGGAGCATGCTAGGGGAGCACGATGCTCCCGTCCCGGGCCGGAATTGTCCACAGCGGTTCCGGAGGCGGTGAGGGCGTGTGGTCAGGGCGTGTGGCTGAGCATCCGGTCGCGCCACTCCGACGCGGAAGTGCTCGACGGGGCCGTCGTGCCCATGAAATCCACGACGACTTCGACGAACCTATCGGGCCGCTCGCAGTGCGGGAAGTGTCCCGTCCCTTCGAAGATCTCGAGCCGGCTGCCCGGGATCGCGGCGTGCGTGGCGCGGCCCTGCTCGACGGGAATGATGCTGTCGCGGTCGCCCCAGACGATGAGCGTCGGGGCGTCGGCGGCGAGATAGAGGCGATCCGCCGCGCTCACCCGTTGGCCTGCGATATCGACCACCGCGCGCAGCGTGTGCAGGAATGCGGTACGCGTCTCGGAGTCGGCCAACGATCCGTAGCTCTCCCAGATCTCGGTGAGGTGCGGGTTGGTGCGCAGCCCGATGCTCCCGAGCCAACCGGCGACGCGCACGCCGGCGCCGTGCACCCGGTTGGTGCACGCCAACGGGAGAACCAACTCCGCACCGGGCAAGGTGAGCAGGCGCAGCAGCACACTGACTTCCTCGCCCAGTCCTCCGCTCGAGACGAGAACCAACCGCTCGCATCGCTCCGGGAACTGGTATGCGAATTGCATCGCAACCCCGCCACCCAACGATTGCCCGACCAACGTCGCGCGATCGTGGCCCAACGCGAGGATGAGATCGCGCACGCCACTCGCGAACGCGCCCAGGGAATAGTCGCCGCGCGGCTTCTCGGATTCGCCGTGGCCCATGAGGTCGGGGGCGATGACGGTGAACCGTTCGGCGAGCGCGGGCATGACCGCCCGCCAGGTTGCCGAGCTGCCGGCCATACCGTGAATGAGCACCACGACCGGTCCGGTACCGGCGCATCGATAGCCGACGCGATGTCCGTGGATCTCGATGTGGCGAAGGTCGAACGGTGAGGTCACGGTGCGCATCGTAGGTGCGCACCGTGCTCCGCCGGACCCGAACGAATCACTCGGCGGTCACCCAAGGGTCGGTCCAAGACGGTGTCCATCGAGGTGAAGGCGTTCGCGAACGATACGTACGTACTGCGTACCTGATCGTCGGGCGTCGCGACCAACACCGTGATCGAGACGGATTCGTCGGTCTCTTCGACCTGGATCCGCTCGACGGCTTCGTGCGGCCGGTGCCGAGCCAGGATCGACAACGTGCGGTCGTCCGGATGGATTCGCACCTGGGTGATCGCATCCGCGCGATGCAGTCCGCGATCGCTGGTCGGGCGTTGCGCACATCCGACCGACAGCGGTTCCACCTGCGTCACCTCGTACTCGGTCACCCCGAGCTGACGGGCGAGATTTTCCGCCGCTTCGTACGGGGCGACGTCGTTACCGGCGTCGAGGTAGACGTCGACCGTCTTCCCGTGCTGGTACGCCGAAACGATGCGCACACCGCCGCCGATGGTCGGCGGCCGCAACTCCCCGACTCGGCGTCGACAATCGGCGGGGTCGCTGACGAGGTACGTGACTCGGAACATCCCACTACCGAAGGTCGCGTCCGTGATCGCGGTGGCCCTCCTTCGTGCGGCCGCCGTACTGACCCCTCCAGCCTGGCCGCTTCACCGCGTCGACGCAAGACGACTCGCTCCGCCCGGGCGCTCCGATCGAACCGACCCTGCACGTCGTGCACACCGTCATCGACCCGCCCGGAACCGATTGACACGATTTCGCGGCGGTGGCATTGTCCGCGCTTCTTTGGGCCGCTCACGGACGAGATTTCCAGCCCACAGGTCCGGGGGCGACCGACGATGCGTGCGGGGACAGAACGCCGGTCGCGGGACACGGGTAGATCGACGCGGATCGGTGTCGTCGTCGCTCTCGTTGCCGTCGTCGCGGCGGGGTGCCGGCCCGTCGACACGCCGTTCGACCGGCTCATCCGAGACGATGTCGCCTTCGCGGCGGCTCGAGTCGCGCACACCGAGTCGGTCGTACCGGGTTCGGTGTACCCGCAGGAGACCGACGCGTCCGGCAACTGGAAGACCACGTCGGCGTCGACATGGACGAGCGGCTTCCTCGCCGGTCTCGACTGGGAGCTGTACCAGGCAACCGGCTCTCCGGTCTGGCGCGCCCGCGCGCAGGCTCGTCAGTCGGGAGTCGAGTCACAAGATGTCAACACCGCCGATCACGACATCGGGTTCAAGATCTTCGACTCGTTCGGGCACGACTACCGTCTCACGGGCGACAGCGACGCCACGCCGGTGTTGTTGACCGCCGCCCGCTCCCTCGCGACGCTCTATGACCCGGACGTCGGCTGTCTGTTGTCCTGGGGGAATCCGAACACCGACTTCAAGGTCGTGATCGATTCGGTCATGAACCTGGAGCTTTTGCTGTGGGCGTCCAAGCACGGCGGCTCGGCCTCGCTGCGGAACATCGCGATCACTCACGCCCGGCACCTGCAAAGTGATCACGTACGGGCGGACGGAAGCACCTTCCATGCCGTTTGGTACGACCCGAGGTCGGGTGCGATTCTCCGGAAGGGCACCATCCAGGGAGACGCCGACAACTCGACCTGGTCGCGCGGACAGGCGTGGGCGATCCACGGCTTCGCGATGCTCTATCGCGAGACGGGTGACGCGAGCTTCCTCGCGACGGCGCGCAGCACGGCCGATTGGTACCTGGCGCACCTTCCCCACGACATGGTGCCGTACTGGGACTTCGACTTCACCGACGGATCGACCGAGCCCCGCGACAGTTCGGCGGCGGCGATTGCGGCTTCCGGTCTGCTCGAGCTGGCGCGCCTCGATCCCGATGCCCGAC
>JAUZEI010000651.1 GCA_030839105.1 Actinomycetota bacterium | reverse complement strand
GTGGCGTCGATCGGGGTGCTCACTCGGAAGCTGTCGTTGATCTCCATCGTGACTCCAAATCGGCAAGGTCCTGGGGCGTGTCGACGTCGGTGGCCGCGCCCGCGTCGTCGCACGGTACCGCGACCGCAGGGTGGTGGCGGAAGAGCACCCGCGCGCCCTCGTCGCCGGTGAGCGTCAGCGCCTCGGGCCAGTATCCGCGGGCGATGAGTACGGGATTCGCGCGCCGGCCCTCGTAGGTCGCGAACGCGAGCCGCGCCCCGTCGCCGTAGCTCGCGGCCACTCGGCGGTACGCCTCGGCACCGACGAGGGGTTGATCGGCGAGGCCGACGACGACGGCCGGCGCGTCGGGCGTGCCTTCGAGGTGACGGAGCGCGCACTGAAGGCTCGACGCGATCCCGCGCTCGGGCGCGTCGTTGCGCACGACCTCCGCCGCATCGCCGACCGCGTCGGCAACCCGCGCGTCGGAGACGACGAGCACCACCGGGGAGCAGCCGCTCGCGGCGGCCGCATCGAGTGCGTACGCGACCAGCGGGCGACCGCGCAGCAGCGTGAGCGCTTTGGGCCCGTCGCCGCCGAAGCGGATACCGCGACCCGCGGCGAGAACGACCGCTGGGAGCGCCGTGCTCAGATCGCCTCGAGCGCGCGCCGCACGAGCACCTGCGCGAGATGGGCGCGGAACTCCGGGGATGCGTTGAGGTCGGCGGGCGGCTCCGTGCCGGCCGCCGCCTCGCGGGCCGCGTCGGCCGGGGATGCACCCTGGGCGAGTGCGGTCTCGACCGCGGTCGCCCGCAGCGGAGTGGATCCCATGTTGACGAGCGCGACGTGGGTGCCACCGTTCACGCGCGCCGCGACCGCGCCGACGATCGCCCAGTCCTGCGCGCGCCGGTTGAACTTCTCGTACGCAAAGGTGGCCGTGCCGCGTTTGTGGACCTGGATCTCGGTGAGGAGCTCGTCGGGAGTCATCGCGGTCTCCAGGAAGCCGCGAAAGAACTCGCCCGCCGGAACGGATCGAGTCCCGCTCGGTCCCTGCAACACGAAGGTCGCGTCGAGCGCCAGCAACGCGGCCGGGAGATCGCTCGCGGGATCGCCGTGCGCAACCGAACCACCGATCGTTCCGCGGTGCCGCACCTGGTTGTCGCCGACCTGCGCGGCGACGGCGCGCAACAGGCCACACTCCTCGCCGAGCAGAGCGCTCGTCTCGAGGTCGCGGTGCCGGGTCAGAGCGCCGATGGCGATGTGGTCGCCCTCGTCGCGCACGTACGACAGATCGCGTACGCGTCCGACGTCGATCAGCACCGAGGGCGTCGCCAACCGGAGCTTCATGAGCGGCAGCAGGGACATGCCACCGGCGAGGAACTTGGCGTCTTCGCCGTGCTCGCCGATGAGCGAGATCGCTTCGGCCGCGGAACCGGCACGTACGTAGTCGAACGCGGCGGGGATCACTTGGCTCCCTGCATCGTCTCCGCGGCGGCGAGCACCGACTTGACGATGTTGTGGTAGCCGGTGCAGCGACAGAGGTTCCCCTCGAGGCCCAGGCGAACTTCGCGTTCGGTGGGGTTCGGGATCTCGTCGAGCAAGGACACGGTGGCGAGCACCATGCCGGCGGTGCAGTAGCCGCACTGCAGACCGTGGTTCTCGTGGAACGCGGTTTGCACCGGGTGCCACTCGTCGCCATTTGCGAGACCCTCGATAGTCGTGATCGCCGCTTGGTCGGCCTGCGCCGCGAGCATCGTGCACGACTTCACCGATTCACCGTCGACGAGCACGGTGCACGCACCGCAACTCGACGTGTCGCAGCCGATCTTGGTGCCGGTGAGACCGCATGCCTCGCGCAGATACTGCACCAGAAGAGTGCGGTCCTCGACATCGTGATCCTGCGCCGATCCGTTGACGCTCATCCCGATTTTCATCGGCCCGGAGACTAGTAGGAACGGGCCCGCTGCTACTTCTGCCTACAACCTCTCGAGGATCGGAACGAGCTTGTCGATCGGGACGAAGGTGGCGCCGATCAGCTTGCGGTCGGTGAATGCGACCTTTCCGGCGGGGTCGACGACGAAGACCGAACGCCGGACGCCGAGGATCGGCGCGCCCACGCCGTAGGCCTCGATCACCTTCTTGTCGGTGTCGGCCAGCAGGGGGAACGAGAAGCCCTTCTTCTCGGCCCAGGCCTCGTGGCTCGCGACGTCCTGGGGCGAGATGCCGAGCAGCACCGCGCCCGCGGCCTCGAGATCGCTCAGGTTGTCGCGGTACGAGCACATCTGTCGGGTGCATCCGGGTGTGTTGTCGCCCGGGTAGAACGCGATGACGACCTTCCGGCCGAGGTACTCCGACAACGTGTAGTCGCGCTTGGCGCCGTTCTCGACACCCGGCAACGTGAAGTCCGGTGCGTCCTGTCCGACCTCGATCATGCGATCAGCCTCCCGGCACGGATATGGCCCGCCTCAGATACGGGCGCTCGGCCCATTCCGTTCGATGACCCTAGATCAGCGCGCCGGGAGACCCGGCGAGCAGGAGACCGGGAGATCAGGAGCTGACGGCCTCGAGCACTGCGTCGGGGATGTCGAAGTTCGCGTACACGGCTTCGGTGTCGTCGTGGTCTTCGAGCACGTCCATGAGCCGCAGCACCGTCTTGGCCTGGCTCTCCTGACTCAGCTCGACCACCGTGGTCGGGATCATCGTCAGGTCGCCCGACTTCACAGTGAAGCCGGCCTCCTCGATCGCGGTGCGTACGGCGTGCAGGTCGGTGGGCGGTGTGGTGACGTGCCACGTCTCCCCCGTGTCCTGCACGTCCTCGGCGCCCGCGTCGGCCGCGACGAGCATGAGCTCGTCCTCGTCGGCCGACTTGTCGACCTCGACGACGCCCTTGCGCTCGAACTGCCACGAGACCGCGCCCGGCTCCGCGAAGGAACCACCGTTGCGGCTGAAGAGGTTCTTGATCTCCGCCGAGGTGCGGTTGCGGTTGTCGGTGAGCGCCTGCACGATCACTGCGACCCCACCGGGCGCGTAGCCCTCGTAGGTGACCGACTCGTAGGTAACGCCCTCTTCCTCACCGGTACCGCGCCGGATCGCCCGTTGGATCGTGTCGACCGGGAGCGACGAGTCGCGCGCCTTCTGCACCATCGTGCGCAGCGTCGCGTTGGTCGCGGGATCACCGCCTCCGGTTCGCGCCGCGACCTCGATCTGGCGGATCAGCACCGCGAACAGCTTCCCCCGCGCCGCGTCGGCCGCACCCTTCTTGTGCTTGATCGAATGCCATTTCGAGTGACCGGACATCAGCACAGCCTTTTCATCGAGTGACGGTTTTCATGAATGATGGTTCACGAAGAGCTGATGGAGGCGAAGATCGCCGGAAAGCTCGGGATGAAAGCTCGCGAACCAGATGCCGTGGGCACGACCGAGCACGGGCACACCGTCGTACTCGGCGAGCACCTCGACGTCGGCCCCGAGCCGGTCGACCACAGGCGCCCGGATGAACACGCCCGGAAAATCGCCGTCGGTGAGGCCCCGCACTGCAAGCGGCGTCTCGAACGATTCGCGCTGGCGGCCATAGCCGTTGCGGCGCACCGTGACGTCGAGGACGGCGAGAGGTCGTTGGTCCGGACGACCGTCCAGGACCTCCGACGCGCAGAGGATCAATCCGGCGCACGTCGCGAACGCAGGCAGGCCGTCGCGGAGGCGTCGGGTGAGCGGTTCACGCAGCTCCGACGAATCGAGCAACTTGTCGATCGTCGTCGACTCCCCGCCGGGCAGGAAGAT
>JAUZEI010000648.1 GCA_030839105.1 Actinomycetota bacterium | reverse complement strand
ATCTTCCTGGGCCCGGCCTTCGATGTACGTGATCCGTGGATGGTTCGGACGATCTGCGCTCGCGGTGGGATCGATCGACACGACCTGACCGCCGCCGAGCAGCTCGCAGACCGACGCGAAGAACAGTGCGCGCGTCCCGTTCAGCGTTCCCGTCTCGATGATCCAATCGGGGCGGGCCTTCTCCACGAGCTCCTGATAGATCATCAGGTCGGTCGGCGCGGTCTGGATCGCACGGCCCAGCCAACTCGAGTTGCGCCACGCGAGGCTCTGCCAGAACGCCTCCACGAAGCCCGTGCGGAGATCGTCGGGAATCGGGCGTGGCGCCTCCGGTATCCCGTCGGGACCGCGCGCGATCGGACCCTTGACGAACGCTTCGCCGGTCAGTCGGCGGGCGCGCGTTTTCATCGCCTTCGGGAACATCGAGCCGACGTAGTGCAGGTTCTTGCCGGGCCCACGGAACGGCCGGCCGTGCAACGCCTCGAAATGATCCGCGTACGCCGAGATCGTCGCCCGCCGATCGCTCGGATCCGAGACGTTGGTGGTGGTGCCACCGTGGAGTTGGTGAAACGAACCCTCGCCGAGGATGGTGACGACGTTGACGCCCGGCATCGATCCCAGGCGCTCGTAGAGCTCGAGATTCGCGTAGCCGCCGCCCGGCTCCGAGAACCGTTCGTCGAAGGCACCGTTCTGCTCCAACAGGCGGCGGGGCACGAAAATGCAGTTGCTCTCCCACAGGCCGTCGAACCAATCGCGGTCGCCGATGAAGTGCCCGATCTCGAACAGGCGATATCCGTCCTGCGGCCACTCGACGGTCTGGAAGAGCTCGTCCTCGTAGGCGCGGTCGTAGCCGGCGAGCATCGCGTCGGGCTGCTGGCCGGGCCCGACGTACCACTGTTGGGTGACGGTGATCGCCGGCGCGTAGGTACGGATCCCGGCAATGCCGTAGCGCAACACGCCCGGCGTCAACACGTGCGCGCCGTCGATCATGAAGGCGATGACACGACCCGTTGCCATCTCCAGGCCCGCGTTCAAGGCGTCGGCCGGTGTCGGTGTGGCACGATCGCCGAGGTCGAGATAGCGGAATTCCCCCCCGAAGCTGCGCACGAAGTCCTCGCCCAGCACCTCGTCGGGTGCCGAGCCGTTCTCGACGACGATGACTTCGTAGCCGAGCGTCTCGATCCCGCGTTGATACGCGCGCGTCAGCGCGTGCAACGTACGCGCCGCTTCGCGTCGCATGTTGTAGAAGACGACGATCACCGAAAGGTCGAGCGCGTCGGTCGACGCGGGCCTGGGAACGCGCGCCACCCGACGCCGTTCGACATCGCCTGCGTTTGCGTTTGGTGCCGAGGTGGGGCCTCCGGGCGACTTGGCGGGCCCGTTCTTGCGGAACGTCGAAGTCGACCAGTCCGCCCGGTCGAGCGGGGCGTCGATCCCCCAGCTCGAGAGGAATTCCTCGACCGCCTGTCGGCGCTCGGGCGCGTCGCAGCCTTCCACGACGACGACGCCGCCGATCACGATCCGCGAATAGAGCGCTTCGAGCGCGGCACGCACGTCGCCGGGTGAGCTCGGACCGATGCGCAGCAGCGCCACCCGTTCGATGGGCGCGGCGCGCAGCGTGTCACCCGGCTCCCCCTGGAGGAATCGGATGCGGTCGTCGAGGAGGTCGAACCGGTTGAACCCGTCCCGGACAGACTCGAGATCGGCCCACGCGTCGACCAGATCACCCGGGTGCGACTCGACCTGGAATCGATCCGCGATCCACACCTGCTTGCCCACCATCTCGTGGGCGTCGAGGTAGCCGCGCATATAGATCGCGCCACCGCCCCGGCCGGTGCCCACCTCGACGAGGTCGCCGCCGATGTGTTCGTTGCGGACCAGCTCGAGCTTCTCGTGCAGATGGTCGAGGCGCGCTCGGCCCATGGTCGCGTAGGGAAAGTTCGTTCCCTCATGCCAGACCTCGCTCGTAGGACCCGAACGACGGCGCTCGACGAGGGGTTCCCAACGCAGCTGCATCTCGCGGGTCGGAGCACCGACCTTCGCGGGATCGACGGTAACGCCTTCCCGCGCGCAGTGAGCCAGGTAGAGCAGCCGCAGCTCGTGATCGAGATACAGCTCGTCGAGCAGTGCCGACGACAAGAGCCGCAGATAACGGCCGGCGGCCTTCGCGAGCTGGTCGGCGTGCCCGTAGTAGTTGTTGTGCTGGAAGAGGATCGCTTGCAGGCGTGTGTCCTCCGCCATCTCGAGCAGCGCGTCTTTCCCGTCCGGACTCTCCAGCCGGTCGAGGGCGCGGGCGAGCTCGGGCTCGCGATCGAGCCGTTCCTGCTCCACCACGATCGCCAGACCGAAGTACACCGGCAGGAGCAGCGTGCGAACGGGTCGATCGAACCCGGCGAGAAAGTCGTCGAGCGCGGTCATCACACCGTTCCGCGGACCACCCTCGTGCACGGCGTTGTAGTGCAGTGGGTTGATGCCGCCGTGCAACAGGAGATTGCCCTCGCCGGGCCGCATTCCTCGCTGTTCGTACGGCTGGCGGAACTCCGGCGGAATGTTGGTGGGGTCGTAGTAGAGATCCCGCCGCCCGTACGGCCAGAGCACGTCGTGCAGGATGAGGATCGGGAGCGGAGCGCCGTCGCGGCGCGCCGCTTCGGCCAACATGCGAAGCTCGAGATCGACCGTGTACCAGTTGTGGTCACCGTCGACGAGGGCGACGTCCATGGCGGGCAGCTTGTCGAGCACGTCGCGGCTGAGTGCCCGGTGGAAGATGTATCGACCCGGGAATCGCGCTTCGTGCTCCGACGGATCGAACTCCGGAACGGGATCGATGACGTGCAGCTCGGTGTCGTCCGCGAGCGTCTCGAGCATCAAGACCGTGGTCTCGCCGCGCAACGCGCCGATTTCCACGATCCGTCGTGCCCGGGCCGCTTGGATGAGCGGCCAGACGGCGATATCCCAGAAGGGGTACATCAGATGAAGCGTCTTCCTGCGCTACGAGGGCCTATGACGGGCCCAAGAATACGTTCACGCGCGGTGGGCGGCGCCGGACGATCTCCCCGGCCCGCCACGCGTCGCGGGACATGCCGCGATCGCCGGATTTGTCTGCATACGACACCCGGGGACCCTCCCGAAGCGCGAAGCGCGCGCCGCCCGAATCGGGGACTGCGAGTGGTTGCGCCTTAGCCGCAGGGACTGTTAGAAACTGGAAAACGATGGGATCAATCGGACCGGCGGTCTGCCGGCCCGAGTCGAAACAACAGGGGGATCTGTTCATGCGCCGACGGAAGTTCGGTACCGCTTTGGCGGCTGTCGCGATAGCGACCGCTGCCGCAATTCCTATTCTCGCGGCGCCAGCCAGCGCAGTGACCGGCTGTGGTGCGCCGGGAGGCATCTTCCCCGCGACCCCGGGCGCGCAATCGGGCGTGAAGTTCGACTGCACCACGAACGCGGCCGCCAACGTCAACAGCATCACGATCGCCGACGCGACCAACACCCAATGGCACCACGGCGCGGCCCGTACCGTTGCCGTAACTCCCACGCCCAGTACCAACACGATCACGTACGCGTCGGGCGCAATAGTCGCCGGCGACATCGGACGTCCGATCAGCGGCGGTTGCATCGGCGGCGCGGCGTTCATCCGTACCGCTGCCGCCACGTCGGCGACGCTCTCGGTCAACAACGGCGCAACCTGCGCCGCCACGACCGCGACCATCGAGTACACCCGAAGCCGGGTGCTCACCGACGCAAACTGCTCGACTGCCGCTTCCTCCAACCTGACCTCTGCCACGGCAACCTTCGCCGCCGCCGACCTCAGAAAGAGCGTGAGTGGTGGACCGTTCGGCGCTGGTGCGAAGATCACAGCAGTGGTCAACGCCACAACCGCGACGGTGACGCCGGCTCCGACGGCGGCGTGCACGGCTCCTGACACGATCACAATCGGCGCCGCGACGTACAACGCCTCGAATGCCGTGATCTGGGCAGCCGACCCGAACACCAAGCAGCTCACCAACTCCGCGGCCCCGCCCGCGGGTAGTGGGCAGGCGTTCTCCTGCTCCGGAACGACGTTGACCGCGACCGCGGCCGCCGTTACCGCGGGCGGCGGCTTCAGCGCTGCGTACGCGAAGTTGAAGGTCGTCGTCATCGGCACGACAACCGTCACAACGACGGCCACGACGGGCACGGCCAATACTTTGACCCTTGCGGCTGCCTGCCCGGCCGGTGTTACAGCCGCGGCGGGAACAGCGGTCATCGGTGAGCCCGGTGGGAACGCGCCGAAGAACGGTTCGGCCATGACGAGTCTGAGCGCAGAGCTCAACCTCGCTCCGACCCTCGTTGCGACGCAGGATGACTGCAACAAGAACACCTTCGAGGGCTTCCAGGTCATCGGCTCGTGGAACAATCCCGGCAGCTACGGCCCGGGTCTTGCTCCGCCGGTGACCGTCAGCACGGGACAGATCTCGTTCCCCACGGCGGTGATCTCGTTCGCGGCATTCGTTCGTCCGCAACCGACGGGTGACGCTCTCCTTGCGGGAGCTCACTATGAGTTCGTGTTCCCGTTGCTGCCGACGACACTCGCCGTCTGCACGACTGGTACACCTCCGGCACCGGCTAACCCGACGGCGATTTCGTTCGGCATCAACCCGACGGTTCTCGCGACTGCGCCGTTCCTGCCGACCGGCAGTGGCAATCCCGCAGATCCCTCGGTGCGAGCGATCGGTCCGCAAACGGGTGCGTTCGCCGGAAAGTACTCACTGAACAACAGCGGAACAGTGATCGCGACGGGCGCACTTCCGTCCTGCACGATCCAAGCCGCAACTGTGACTCCGTCCTTCGCGTGTGGTGACGCCTAAGTCGGACTGCGTTGCGCAATAAAAACCACCAATGAGAAGGGGGGTGGGCTCGGCCCACCCCCCTTCCGCGTTCGTGCTCCTTCCAGAAACTGGTAGTAAACTTGATCGATGGCCCGGTCGAGTGGCAGAAGTCGTAGATGCCTCACCGGCCTCTTAGCGCTCGGTGCGTGCAGCTGGGTCACACTCGCCGTGCCGGCTTCCGCCTCCACGAACCGACCGGAAGTGGCCCGCCCGGCGGCGACGGAGCCCCCGCCCGAACTGCTTTCGGGTGTGTCAGTGAGCGGCGCCACCATCGAGACACCCGGTGCGACCCTCCGCAAGCTCGACGCAAACCAGGCCACCGCGTTCATGCAGGCCTGGTTGCCGGATTCGGTGTACACGAAGCTGCCGAACGTCAAGCCGCCCGCCAACCTGGCGATCTCGCACATGACCGTCGTGACCGTCTTCAACCACGTCAACGAGCCTCTCAAGGTCTTCTACGCCTCGGACGGGATCACGGCCTGGGTCGGTATGCCGGCACAAGGCTTCGGATGGGCCGGCGTCGAGCACGAGCGGTGGATCGCCGCACCGCAGAGTGCGCGCGTCCGTCAGGCATTCGCCGGGAAGCTGCAGCCGGTGCGTCCCCCGCCGGCATCGATCACCACGCCCTCGTCCACCACGCCCTCGTCCACCGCGCGTCCGAAGACGACTGCCGCTACGGATGGCGGTTCCGGGTCTTCAACCGCGTGGTGGCTGGTCGGCGGCGCCGCGGTCGTCGTGGCGGGGGCGTTGATCCTCACGCTTCGACGGCGCAGCACGGGTGCGCCCGCGCCCCGAAGCGGGAGCATTTAGTCCATTTCGTAGCTCGACCCAGGCGCGTGCAGGTTCGGGGCCCGTTTCGGGTATGACATACGGACACGGAAACCGTTGCTCGACGCTTCTTGGTCCGACGGTGCGGCGATCGCCGACCACCGAGCCATATGTCACATCGCGGACAGTGGTTATTCCATTGGGTGTGGCCTATCGTGAGCGTCGGGTGGGCTGCGAAACGGGGGTACGGACGTGTTGCGAAGTGGAAGGTCTCGGCGTCGCTTCATCGCGCTGATCACCTACTACACGTTCGCGTTCCTGCTCGTGGGACCGACGTGGTTCGCGCCGGTCGAGGCCGACACCAAGCCGCGCGTGCCTGTACTCATTTCGCTCAATGTCGCACTCCGCACCCGCACGACGGACGTGGCGACGTTCACCACGCCGTTCCCCGTGACGGTCGGCGTCGCAGGAGACGGCACGTTCACGCTTCCTCGCAACGGTCTCGGCTTTGCGCTGGTCGATGTGCCCCTGGAAACCACGCACCCGGGGCTCGGGCGCCTGAGCGTGCGCGCCGAACCGGTGAGCGACTTCGGAGGCATGGTCGACACGCGATCCGGCCAGGTGACGCTGGCCGGCTTCCTCGAGCTCCTGTGGACGCAACGTCACCCGCGCCCGGGCCTGCCGGCGATGGTCGACTGCCCGGTCGGACCCTTCGCCGTACATCTCTCGACGCAGACCGTCGGTGGAGAACTGCTCGGCCACCAGTCGCTCGCCGATCCGAGCAGCCGCACGGCGCGCCTCGTCGACGACAACTTCACGATCAACGCGATCCCGGTCGGGGCCCCGCAGTGCGGCGGCGCCGAAGGTGCCTTGAACCAGGCCCTCTCGCTGCCGATCCTTCCGAGAGTCGACACCACGACATCGACCTCGACCACGACGACCTCCCCCACCACCACGGTCGCCCCGACCACGACCAGCACAGAAGTCACCACGACGACCATCGCCGTCGACCCGAATGCGACGTCGACGACCGTCGATCCGACCTCGACCACGATCGAGACGACCACCACAACCGTCGCACCGGCCCAGTCGATGACGCCGAACGCATCGCTTCCGGACGCGGCCGGGCTGGCGCTGGTCGCGGCTGCCGGGCCTGCGAGCGCGCCTCGGGTGACGGGCGGCCTCGGCACGCCGCTCGATCCGAGTGTGCTGGCCTTCGAGCCGATTCCGTCGGTGGTGTCGACCCTGACGATCGCGGCCGTGCCCACGGGCAACGCGACCGCGACCACGCAGCCCGACGTCAGCCCGCGCAGCACACCGAGCACGATCGGTTCGCAGTCCGGGACGAACCCGCCGCCGAAACGGCAGACGATCGCAGTGGCGGGCCGACCCAAGCACAAGCCGAACAGGCACGCGCAGACGACGGACGCGGCCGCGGTCACCACCCCGGCGCCGACCCCGAGCTCCAGCGCCGCGCACAACTCGACCCCGCCGCTCTACTTCTCGCCGCTGAACTTCGGGGGCGTGCACAAGCCGTCCCCGCGCAATCCGCTGCTGGCGCCCGTACCGATCATCGGCCTCGGTGCCGAAGCCCTCGCGAAGCACCGCGACGTCGCGTCGATCGTGTTCATCGCGCTGCTGATCCTCCCGCTCATCGCGATCAGTGCCGGCCTGGTCGCCGCCGACTTCGGTGCCCGGGTTCCATTCCTGGGCCGGCGTCGACGTCGCGCGCGCGGGCGTACTCCCCGACCGCTCGCGTAGCGGGCGCCGCGACCTCCGCCGAGCGCGCGCTGACGTGACGAAACGTCTATCGAGGCAAGCCCTGACCGCGACCGAGCCGAAGCCGCCGGGGACGCCCGCGTCGTGACGCACGCGTTGCGGACCGGTCGCGTCGTGATCGTGGTGCTCTTCGGGCTCGGCTCGGTTGCGGCAACCGCGTGTTCCGAGAGCGTCGGCACCGGTGCGACACCGACGTCGGTGCCCTGTTCTCCGCAGCCTCCGGGCGCCGCGGGAGTCGCGCCCACCACCGTCGTGCCCCTCGACGGCACGGGCGATCGCACCGTCGGTCTTCCCGGCCAGCTCCCGCTTCCGTTGCTCGTACACGCACACCATGACGGCGCCGATTCGTTCGTGGTGACCGGCGTGGACGCGAGTTCGAAGGCCACTCAGGTGCTCGCGAGCACGCTGGGAAAGTACGACGGAACCTTCGCGGTCGGCTTCGTCGATGCGTGCGCAAC
>JAUZEI010000613.1 GCA_030839105.1 Actinomycetota bacterium | reverse complement strand
CTCGAAGTGCTCGGCATCAACGACAACGACGACTGCCCGCTCGACATCTGACGCGGTGACGTCGGACGTCAGGCGTCGTAGAAGAACGGGTCGTGCAACCCGAGCACCGTGCGGGCCCGGTCGGTGGTCGCCCGCGCGATCGCCTCCGGCGACAACTGGTTGACCTCGTCCGTCGTACGGATGCGTTGCGCGATGTCGCGCCGACCGTAGTGCGCCTGCAGAAAATAGCGGCCCCGGCCGCCCGATTGCGACGGGAGCCCCCGGTGCCACACATCCGACACGAACAGCGCGACGTCTCCGGCCTCGACATCGAACACGGCCGGCGGTCGCCCGTCGAACGAGAGATCTTCCGCGTACATCTGGTCGAACGGCGCGAGCCGGCCCGAGCGATGGCTGCCGGGCACGACCGCAGTGGGGCCGTCCACCCGCGCGCAGTCCTGCAGATAGATGTGCGTCGCGACTGCGAACACGGGATAGGGGATGCGGTCGTCCCAGGGAACGTCGGCGGATCGCGGTATGTGCGGACCCGCGTCGCAGTGCCACACGCCGCCCGGAAAGTCGGACGGGTTGCGCCACGCGGTGTTCGCGATGACGTGACAGTCCTCACCGAGCAACGGCTCGACCACCCGCAGGATCTCCGCGTTCGTCACCGCGGCTTGACAGGCCGCGCTGCGATTGAGCATCTCGTAGCGGAACTCGTCCTTGTCGTCGCGTACGCGCTCCGGCGTCGACGACGCGAAGACGGCGTCGATCTCGTCCCGCATCTGCGCGACTTCGGCCGCGTCGAACACGCTCGACAGCTGTGCGTAGCCGTCGCGCTCGAGCTGCGCCGACTCCGGCGGAACGCCCTTCGGATCGAGGACGGCCAGGTTCTTCATCAACCGACGGATCACGACCCGAACGGTAGGCGCGCGCTCCGGGATTCCGCCACGACGTCGGCCGGACGGTCGGCACCGATGCCCGCGAGCACGGCTCCGGCGATTTTGACGCGCCGATCGTCGCCGTGCGGCCTAGCCTTCCCGGGGTGATCGCTCTGTACGCCGTGATGCAGGGTGTCGGTCTCGTCCTCTGTGTCGTCGCCGCCGTGTGGTCGTGGCGTACCCGCCATCAGCGCCTGGTCTGGCGCAGCTCCCGTCACGACACCGCGCGGGCCGCGATCGTCCTGGAGCTCGAAGAGAAGGTCCGCGAGCTCGAGGAGCACTCGACCGAGACGGTCGACATCCGGTGACGGCCGACGCGATTCGCGTCCGCCGGGCGCGCGTTGCCATCTACGGGCCGGTCGCGACCGGCGTGTTCGGCGTACTGCTCGTCGTCGCCGGCGCGGTCGGGTTCACGCGCCTCCAGTTCGACGACGCCCGCACCCACGTCGACTCCGCCCCGCCCCCGGGGTCGGCCCCCGCGCCCGCACCCGCGGCCTCCGCCTCGGCCCCCGCGCCGGCGGCGCCCGCACCCGCGGTGTCCGGCTCGGCCTCGATCTCGGCGCCGACCCAGGGTCGCTTCCTCCTCGTCGGCGCCGACGCGGCGCTGTACGCGACCGGCGACCTCACCAACCCCCGCGCCGGCGTATCCACTCCGGCGGGCTCGGCCGGCCGGCGCATCGTCGCAGCCGCGGTCGCGACAACCGGCGGCGCGTGGCTCGCGACCGCCGACGGCCACGTCTACGCATCGAAGGCCGCCAACCTGGGCGGCGTCACGCTCCCGCGCGGTGCCGCCCCGATCGTCGGCATTGCGAGCGCGGCCGGTGGGCACGGGTATCGCCTCGTCGGCGCCGACGGCCACGTCTACTCGATCGGCGCGCCGGGCCGGGGCAGCCTCCCACGGGTCAAGCGCGCGGCGCGCGTCGTCGGCATCGCGACGTCCGTCACGGACGGGTACTGGATCGCGCTTTCCGACGGGACGGTCGCTCAGTTCGGTGCGCCCGCGCTCGGGGGAATGCACCTCGCGCCGGACGCGGCGCGCGTCGTCGCAATCTCCGCGACCCTCGACGGAACGGGCTACTGGCTCACGACGGCCGACGGCCACGTGCACGCGTCGGACGCCCCGTTCCGCGGTGACCTGGCGACGAAACACGTCCGCGACCGGATCGTCGCCATCGCGCCGTCCGCCATGGACGGCTACTGGCTCACGAACGCCGCCGGCCGGGTCTACGCGTTCGGCGCGCCCACGTTCGACACACCGCCGTCGGCGGCACCCGGTTCGCCGATCGTCGCGATCGTTCCGTACTAGCCCGGCAGTTCAGGGCTGGAGCAGCAGGCCGATGCGGCGCGAGGCGACGCGGAGCCCGATCACGCCCATCGCGACGAGGTAGGCCGCGTTCGCGAGCAGCGTCCAGTGCAGGTCGCCGATCACGAGCGAGCGTTCGAGCACGACACCCTGATAGAGCGGCGTGAACCGGATCACCGCCTGTAGCCCGGCCGGATAGCGCCCGAGCGGGAAGAACGTGGCGGAGAAGAGGAAGAGCGGGATCATCGCCATATTGACGTAGTCGAAATCGACGAACGATCGCATGAAGGTCGTGGCCGCGAGCCCGACGCCGGCGAAGCCGTATCCGATGAGGACCGCGCCCGGCAGCGCCAACACCGACCACCACGAACGCAGGTCGCCGAACGCCAGCATGGTGAGCAGGAACGCGCCCGAGTAGGCCGCGCCGCGCAGCAACGCCCACGTGATCTCGCCGACCGCGACGTCGCGAGGTGTCAACGGAGACGCGAGCACACCGTCGTAGGTGTGCGAGTACTTCATCTTCACGAAGAAGTTGAACGTCGTGTCGAGCAGCGATCCGTTCATGGCCGCGATCGCGAGCAGCCCCGGCGCCACGAACGTGCGGTACTCGACGAGATGGCCGCCGACGTGCAAGTCGCCCACGAGCTTTCCGACGCCCACACCGATCGAAAGCAGGAACAGCAGGGGTTCCGCGAACCCACTCAAGAAGATGTACCAGATGCGCCGGTACGCGAGGACGTTGCGTTCGACCAGGCGCCACGGCCGGCGCCGCCAGCTCAAGAACGGCAGGATGCGCAGGGTCGCGGTCACG
>JAUZEI010000606.1 GCA_030839105.1 Actinomycetota bacterium | reverse complement strand
GGCCGGGGAACGGCTCGCGGGGCGCGCCGACGACCGGTGGATCATCGCCCACGCGGTCCATCTCGACCGCACGTTGCCCGGAACGATCGTGCACAACCCGCGTTCGAACCTCAACAACGCGGTCGGCTACGGCCGCCCGGCGCGCTTCCCGCGCGTCGCGCTCGGTACTGACGGCATCGGCGCCGACATGCTCGAGGAGTTTCGGCTCGCGTTTGCACTCGCCCGCGCGGACGACGTGACGACGACACCCGACACCGCGTGGGAGTGGCTCGCCACCGGCGCGCATCTCGTACCCGAAACCCGCGACGACCGCGTCACCTGGTCGTACGAACCAATGGATCCTTGGCACCTCGCGTACACCCCGGGTGTTCGTCCGGCTCGCGTCGATATCGCCGGGGAGACGGTCTTCGACGAGCACGGCCCGACACGTGTCGACGCCACCGAGATCCGCGCTCGGGCCGTCGAACAGGCCGCGCGTCTGCACAAGCGACTGGGAGAGCTCTGACGATGCAACGGGTCGCGCTCTACCTCCAGGATGCGCATCCGATCCGCGACGGCATGCGGTTCGCGCAGGTGGCCGAGGCGGCCGGCTTCGAGGCGGTATGGCAGGCGGAGAGCCGGCTCGTGCGCGAGGCCACGATACCCCTCGCCGCGTTCGGCGCCGCGACCGAACGCATCAAGCTGGGCTCGGGCGTCGTCAGCATGTGGGTTCGCAATCCCGCGTTCCTCGCGGCGACGTTTTCGACCCTCGACGACCTCGCGCCCGGTCGAGTCATCCTCGGCATCGGTGCGTGGTGGGATCCGCTCGCCGCCGCGGTCGGCGTCTCGCGCGCCAAACCCTTGCGGGCGATGCGCGAGATCGTCACCACGGTGCGCGCCCTCCTCGCCAACGAGACGGTCACCTTCGACGGCGAGTTCGTGCACCTCGACGGTGTCGAGCTCGACTACGTCCATCAGGAGCGCCGCGCCAAGGAGGTCCCCATCGTCATCGGCGCCACGGGCATGCAGATGATGAAGCTCGCGGGCGAGATCGCCGACGGCGCCTTGCTGAACTACCTCGTCTCGCCCGCCTACAACGAGACCGCGATCGACGCGCTGGCCGACGGCGCGGCGAAGGCGGGCCGGACGGTCGACGACATCGACCGCCCGCAGCTCGTCGTGTGCTCGATGGACGACGACCGCGAGGCGGCCCTCGACGCGGCGCGGCTCCTCGTCACGCAGTACCTCGGGCAGCAACCGCACATCATGAAGGCGTCTGGGGTCTCACCCGATCTCCTCGACTCGATCTCGAACGTCCTCACGTGGCCGGCCACGCACGCACAGGTCGTCGCCGCGTCGAAGCTCGTGCCCGATTCCGTCGTGCAGCTCATCACCGCGTCGGGGACTCCCGACGAATGCCGGGCCAAGGTGGCCGAGTACGTGAAAGCCGGATGCACGTGCCCCGTGCTGTACCCGCTCGGCGCCGATGTGGAAGGAATGATCGACGCGTTCCGGGGCTGGGAGCTGTGAGCATCACGGCGAATCGCGCCCTCGAGCTGTTCTGGCACCCGGTGTGCACGCGCGTCGAGCTGCAACGGGTCGCACCCCATCCACTCGCGGTCACGTTGCTGGGCCGCGACCTCGCGATCGCCGATGTCGGCGGGGTGCTGATGGCGGCCATCGATCGTTGCCCGCACCGCTCGACACGCTTGTCGGTCGGGTTCGTCGAACCCGGATCGATCCGGTGCGCGTATCACGGCTGGCGCTACTCGGTGGCGGGTGAGTGCGTGGAGATCCCCGCCACACCCGGTGGCCCGCTCCCCGTCGGCCCGTGCCTGCAGACGTTCGACGTCGAGATCGCGTACGACCTGGTGTGGGTGCGGATCGACGGATCCGCGGGCACGACGATCCCCGCGAACCCGGCCTGGGACGACGCATCGCTGCACGTCGTCGTGGGGGAGCCGTACACCTGGCCGACCTCCGCGCTCCGCCGCGTCGAGAACTTCGTCGACCTGGCGCACTTCGCGTGGGTGCACGACGGGACGCTCGGGCGGCGCGACGAGCCGGTGCCGCCGATCCCGGCCGTCACGCGCGTCGATGGCGAGTTGCGGTTCCACTACGACCCTCCGACCATGGAAGCCGAGCACGAAGCGCTGTTCGGTCACTCGCGCTACCGCATGCCCATGCCGTGCACGGTCGACATCGAATTCCACGCCGGCTCCGGGTCCCGGCGGCATTTGTGGATGACGGCATCGCCCGTCGCCCAGGGAGTGTGCCGAACGTTCTGGTTCGTTGCGCGTGACGACGACCTCGAGGGCGACGACGCGCAATACCTTGCTTTCCAACAGGTCATACTCGACCAGGACGAGCCGGTCGTCTGCAATCAGGTTCCCGCCGAGATTCCCCTCGATCCCGGTTCGGAGCTCTCGGTTCGCACCGATCGGGTGTCCATCGAATACCGGCGTTGGTTGCGTGAGCTCGCCGACGCCGCGGACCATGGAGCCGAGGAACTACAACGAGTATTGAACGCAACCGTCCTGTCGTCGCCCGTGTAACCGCCTTCCCCCGTCCCGCATGAGGAGTCGTTGATGGACTACGCCGAGTACCTGCGTCGATTGCCGAAGGTCGAGCTGCACTGTCACGTCGAGGGCACGTTGCGGCCGCAGACGGTCGCCGACCTGGCGGTCAAGCACGACATCGCGCTCCCGACCACCGATGTCGATCGCATCTACGACTACGAGACGATCTACGAATTTCTCGAGATCTTCCGTCTGGTGAACTCGACGGTCATCGAGCGCGACGACTTCGCGCGCATCGCGTACGAATCGCTCGAAGACGGCGCGCAGCTCGGCAATCTGAAGTACCGGGAGATGTTCTTCAACCCGACGCTGCACACGACGCGCGGTGTCGCGATGTCGACGATCATCGACGGTTTGATCGACGGCTGCCGATCCGCGGAACAGGATCTCGGGGTGCGGTGCCGGCTCATCGCCGACGTCTACCGCCAGGACTCACCCGCGATGGCGCTGCAGATGACCAAGGAGGTGATCGCGAACCGCCGCGACGAGGTCATCGGTCTCGGGATGGACGCCGCCGAGGCACCCGATCCGCCCGAGCGCTTCTTCGAGAGCTTCCGGACCGCGGGCGAGGCGGGGTTGCACCTGACGAGTCACGCCGCCGAGGACGGGCCACCCAAGAACATCTCGACCTGCCTCGACCTGCTCGGGTGTGAGCGGATCGACCACGGCTACCACATCCTCGAAGACGACGCGGTGGTCGAGCGGTGCCGCGAGGACGGCATCCACTTCACGTGTTGCCCCACGTCGACCGCGATCGTGTACGGCTGGCCCGATCTCACGACTCATCCGATCAACGAGATGATGAAGGCCGGCCTGCTGGTGCACCTGAACTCCGACGACCCGACGATGTTCCGCACCGACATCGGCAAGGAATACGTCGACTTCATCGGCCAGAACGAGTATCCGCCCGAGACGGCCAAGGAGCTCGTGCGCAATGGCATCGATGCGAGCTGGCTCGACGCGTCGGAGAAGGCGGGGTTGCACCGCGTGTTCGACGACGAGTTCACGGCGCTCGACAAGGAGCTCGCGCAGTGACCCGTACCGCAGACTCGACGGCAGTTCGACGGCTCTCGAACACTGATCCGGTGCTGCGGCGCGCATGGCACCCGGTCGCGCGCAGCACCGAGATCACGAACACGCCCCGGGTAGCCCGGCTGCTCGGCGAGGACTGGGTCGTCCTGCGGCTCCCCGACGCGACCGGCGGCTCCGAGCTCGTGGCCTTCCTCGACCGCTGCCCACACCGCCTCGCGCCCCTTTCGGCGGGAACGGTCGACGGCACGACGCTGCGGTGCGGTTACCACGGCTGGTGCTTCGACGCCTCCGGCGCCTGCGTCGAGATCCCGTCGCTCGGCACGTCGGAGCACGTGCCGCCGCGCGCGACCGCGACGGTTGCGGCCGCCGTCGCGGAACAGCACGGCATGGTCTTCCTCGCGCCGGAACCGCCGGTCACCGAGCTGCTCGACGTGCCGGAAGCCGACGATCCCACGTTCGTGCACGGCGCGCTCGAGCCGATTAGCGCGCGGGTCGGCGCGGGCCTGATGCTCGACAATTTCCTCGACATCGCGCACTTCCCGTTCCTGCACGCGGCGACCATCGGCACGCCGGAGTCGTCGACGTTCGACTTCACGTTCGAACGGCGCGGGTTCGGCATGAACGTGAACAGCCGCCACCCGTTCCCGAACCGCGAGGATCCCGGTGTGGCCGCCGGCATCCGGCCGCTCATCCAGGAGCGCCTGCTCGAGTACCGCTACCGGGCGCCGTTCTCGATCTGTCTGCGGATCGACTATGTCGAAGCGGGCGGGACCAACGTCCTCGACTTCTACGTGCAGCCCGAAGACGACGACCATTGTCGGATCTACACGACGGTGCACCGCAACGACCTCGACGGCGACGAGCAGCGCCTCGCCGAATGCGTCGCGTTCGAACGCAAGATCATCGACGAGGACCTGACGTTGCAGGAGCGCTATCGCGACCGTCGGTTGCCGCTCGATCTCACCACCGAAGTGCACGTGAAGGCCGACCGGATGACGATCGAGCTGCGTCGCATCCTCGGCGATTTGTCCGCGGCCGTGATGATGGGAGAACAGCATGCGTAACGACGACGTCGAACCGGCGGTCCGCGCCCGGGCCGTCGCAGCCGCGCAAGGCCTGCAGCCGTTCGATCTGCTGCTCACCGGGGGAACGGTCGTCGACGTCGGATGCGGTGAGCTCCGGGCCGCGGATGTCGGCATCGTCGGGCCGCTCGTCGCGAGTGTGCACGAGCGCGGCTCGCGCACCGACGCGCTCGATCAGATCGACTGTACCGACCGGTTGATCGCGCCCGGCTACATCGACATGCACGTGCACTTCGAGTCGTCAATGCTCACCCCGGGCAGCTACACCGAGGCGGTGTGCCCGCGCGGCACGACGACGGTGTTCGTCGACCCGCACGAGCTCGCGAACGTGTCCGGCGTCGCCGGTGTGCGCTACGCGGTCGAGGCGAGTCGCGGGCTACCAGTCCGCTTCATCGTGCAGGCGCCGTCGTGCGTTCCGCCACAACCGGGCCTCGAGCTCTCCGGCGCCGACCTGTACGGCCCCGAGGTCACCGAGATGTTGTCGTGGGACGAGGTCGGCGGTCTGGCCGAGGTCATGGACATGATCGGCGTGCTCGGTTCCGCCGACCGCATGGTCGATGTCGTTGCGGCCGGGCTCGAGAGCGGCAAGCTCGTCTCCGGTCACGCTGCGGGACTGACCGGGCCCGTGCTGCAGGCGTACCTCGCGGCGGGCATGACCTCCGACCACGAGATCTTCACCGAGCCCGACTGTCTGGAAAAACTCCGCGCGGGCATGACCGTGGAGCTGCGCGGGATGATCGACCCGATCCTCCCTGCAATCGTCGCCGAGGTGAACAGTCTCCCAATCCCGCCTACGCATCTCGTCGCCGCGACCGACGACCTGTTCGCGCTCACGCTCCTCAACGACGGCGGGATCGACCATCTGCTGCGCCGGCTCGTGGCGTACGGCCTCGACCCGCTCCTCGCGCTGCGGTGCGCGACCTACAACGCGGCCTACCGGTTGCAGCGCTCCGATCTCGGGCTCGTCGGTGCCGGGCGGCGCGCCGACATCGTCGTGCTCACCGACCTGAAGGACTTCACGGCCGAGCACGTGATCACCGACGGCCGCCTCGTTGCATCAGGCGGACGCATGGTCGTCGAGGTCGTGGAAGGGCCGAGCGATCCGCCGTACGACACCATGAAGCTCGCGCGCCTCGAGCCCGCCGACATGTTGTTGCGCCTCGACGCGCCCGACGGGTGGCATCGCATGCGCGTGATCGCCGACGCGGTCATGACGCGCTGGGACGAGAGCGATGTCTCCGTCACCGACGGCATCGTCGACCCGCCGGACGGCGACATCGTGCAGGTCACGGTGCACCGCCACGGCCGGATCTCCCCGGTGCCGTACTCGGCGTTGCTCTCGGGCTGGGGGAACTGGACGGGCGCGGTCGCCACGACGGTCGCGCACGACACCCACAACCTCGTCGTGTTCGGCCGTGATCCGCACGACATGGCGTTGGCCGCGAACACGGTCATCGCGTCGGGCGGCGGCGTCGCCGTCACGCGCTCGGGCGAAGTGCTCGCGCACGTCGCGCTCCCGATCGCGGGAATCCTCTCCCCGCTGCCCGCCGCCGAGGTCGCGGCCGCCCAGAAGCAGGTCCAGGACGCCGCGGTGGAGATCGGGCTCGACGCGCCGACCCTCACGCAACCGCTGTTCCAGGTGATGTTGTCGTCGCTGGCGTGCCTGCCCGGTCCGCACGTCACCGTCGTCGGCCTCATCGACGGCTCGACCGGCGAAGTCGTGCCCACCGCACTGATCACGTAATTACTGGGTCGCTCGCGCTTCGCCTCCCCCGGGAGCTCGGTCGCGTCACGCCTTCGATCGTGTCGGCTGCGCTGCCGCTCCCGCATACCTTCCGGTCAGCTGGCGAAGCTCGCGCTTCGCCTCCCCCGGGAGCTCGGTCGCGTCACGCCTTCGATCGTGTCGG
>JAUZEI010000598.1 GCA_030839105.1 Actinomycetota bacterium | reverse complement strand
GGCCACGACTGCGCGAACTCGGAGGTGGATGCCTGGGCACGTCAGCACGTGCAGCCGGTACTCGACTGCGCCTCCTATCGCGCCGGAAAAGTGGCGGTGTTCATCTGGTACGACGAGGATCACCCGGTACCCAACCTGTGGATAGCTCCTACGGCAAAGCCGGGAAGCGTTACGGCACAGGGTGCGGGCTACGCGGGCACGTTGCGCGCATGGGAATCGATGCTCGGTCTGCCGTGCCTCGCGGATGCTTGTTCTGCACCGGATATGCGCAAATACGCCAACTCGTAGGACGCGTGCGGAACGAACGTCGTCAGTGAGATCGGGCCGGTGCGTTGCGGTCGCGGTCGTGGCGGATGACCCGACGGCTCCCCAACGGCCGGTCGAGGACGGTGTCCATCCAACTGAACGCGATGCCGAACGATGCGTACTGCTCTCCGAGGTTGTCGGGAGGGGCCACCAAGGCCGTGAGCATGACGGCATCGTCGGTCTCCATCACCTCGATCGTCTCCACCGTCTCGTGCGGCCGGTGTCGGGTCTGGACTGAGAGGGTGCGGTCGTCGAGAGCGATGCGCACCTGAGTGATGTCCGCCGGCCGCCGCGGCGTGCGATCCGGGCTCGGAGCTTCACCCGGGCGACGCGCGGCTCCGTTCAGGTTCGGACCTTGGGTCACGCCGTTACAGATCGGGTCTACGCGAGTTACCTCGTACTCGGTGACGCCGAGTCGGCGGGCGACGTCGGCGGCGACCTCGCGAAGATCGGCGGTACCGCCCGATTCGAGGTACGCCTCGACCGTCGTCTCGTCGGCGAAGGCCGAGACGATCCGGACGTCACCGATCGTCGGGACCCTCAACGCAGCCGTCACGCGTTCGCGTTCGGCCGGACCGCTGAGCGAAAGGGTGAACCGAAACATCCGGCATCACGATACCGACGGACAGCGTTCACGGCGAGATGGAACCGAGTTCACCGATTGTTTCCGACGCGTTGGTGCTCCGAACCGGGTGAAGGAGGTCCGGAGCACCTTTCGCAGCGAGATCATTGACGATCTCGTCTGCGTCCGTTTGCCCTTGGCCCGCGCCGCGCAAGCCCGGCTCGGACATTCCGTTGTCCGCGAACAGTCGAGGTGGGGGTTATGGGTGGTTGACGAAGTGAGACTGCGCGGCACGGTGTCCTACTTCGCGCTTCGTTGCGGCATCAGCCGCCCGGACTGGTTGCCGCTCGTCGATGGTGGGAACTAGCAAAGGGTTGCTGGCAGTCCCAGCGGTCCGAACTCCCACGCTCGGGCTGCCAGCAAAAACGTCTCGCGGTCGCGACGTCCGGAATGAACGTTGTACGCCTCTAAGAGAACGATCTTCTGTTAGCGCGTCGTCGGCGTTTCGTGCGTACAGAAGTCCACACAGTTCCCGACTCGTACATCAGAGTCCCCTCGCCACTCGTCCCGGGCGAGCACCGCGTTTAGGCCCCCGCGCAGGGGGTACCGAGCGAACGGGAGACGGCGGCGCATCTTCACGGGCTCCGTACGTCGTGAACGGGGAGAAACGCTAATGGAGCGAGCCGAGTCTGTTTCCGCGCGAGTCGGCGTACCTCCGAGGCGGGTCCGGCCTCCGATGCTCTCGCTGGGGCTCACCGCGATGTCGGCGATCTTCCTTGCGGTTTCGTGGGCCTCGACGCCGACGGCCGGCGCGGCGCCTGCTCAACCGGGCGGCGTGCGCATCGTGCATGGTCTGCGCGGTGTCGTCGCCGATGTGTACTTCGACGGCAAGCTGCTCCTGCAGACGTTCCGCCCGGAACGAAACACGTCAGTCCTGAGCGTCCCGGCCGGCACCCATCAGGTCGACGTACGCCTCGCGGGACAGCCTTCGACGAGCCCGGCCGCGCTCAGCAGCAAGCTCAAGGTCATCGCCGGACAGAACGAGTCGGCAGTCGTGCATCTCGCGCCGAACGGCAAGCCCGAGCTCAGTGTGTACCCCGACCCGGCGAGCGCGGTTCCCGGTGGACAGGCGCGCGTGATCGTGCGGCACACCGCCGAGGCCCCCCCGATCGACGTCCATGTCGACGCGACGCGGGTCGCAACCGCGCTCGCGAATCCGGCGCAGGCCGCGACCCAGGTGAAGGCGGGAACGTACCGGGTGTCGGTAACGAAGACCGGCACGCAGCAGGAGCTTGCCCCGGCGCAAGCGGTCCCCTTCGCGCCGGGGAGTACCACCGATATGTATCTGATCGGAAGTGAGAGCAAATCGACGCTCGCTTGGATCGCCGTGCAGACGGTCACCGCCGGGCGTCCGCTCGCGCAGGTGCAGACCGGTGACAGCGGGCTCGCTGCTCCTCGTACCCGGAACGACGCGTTGGTCCGCAACCTCGCCGTGCTGCTACCGCTCTGTTCGCTCGCCGCGGTCGCGGGAGCCCTGAGCCGACGGCGCCGAACGGCGTCGGGGCCGCGGTCGACTGATGCCCGGAGCTGAACACTGGACACGGCCGCGAGTCCTGAGTTGGGTATGCGTCCTCGCACTGACGATCGGTGGATGCGGGAGACCGGCGTCGCGCGCCGAAGCGCGAGCGGCTCCCGTCGCCTCCGTCGCGATCGCGAACAGCTCTTCACGTTCGCACATACCGTCGCAGCTCCCTGCGGCACGGCTCTCTCGTGACGGAGCGCTTCTGACGCAGGAGCCGGCGTCGTTGCCTTCTCTGCGGCAGCGACAAGGGTCACCGCCCGTCGAGTTGGAGCTGACCGGCGTGACCAGAGGCGCGTCGGTGGTCCCGGTCGGCCTGGACCCCGGCACCGGCGATCTCGCGGTCCCGGGCTCCGCGACCTCCGTCGCGTGGTACGAGGGCGGCCCGGCGCCCGGTCAATACGGAATCGCAGTACTCGCCGCCCACGTCGACTGGCACGGGCAGCGCGGAGTGTTCTTCAACCTGAGGCGCGTCCACGTCGGAGACACGGCGAAGGTCTCGCTCGCGAGCGGGCGTACGGAGCGTTTCACGATTACGCGCCGCGCGCAGGTGGCGAAGACCGACCTGAACCGGCTGCTGGTCGGTTCTCGCGTAGGTCCGCCGCAACTCGTTCTGATCACGTGCGGCGGCGACTTCGATTGGCACACCCACCACTACGCGGACAACGTCGTGCTGTTCGCGCGGTCGAGCTGAAGGTGCGAGCGACGATGGCGCCGTACGTACCCCGGACTCGCCGACCGCGTCGCGCGTATCGGCCCCTTCCGACTTTCGCGCTCGCAATTCTGCTGTCCGCGATCGCGTGCACCTGGTGGGGCTTCGCCGGCCCGGCTGCGGGCGCCGACCCACTCCAGAGTGCGCCGAGCGACCAACTCCGGATCGTTTCCGTCGACACCTCGGCATTTCCGGAGGTCACTGCAACAGTCGCCCTCCCGATGAGCATGCGCCAGGACCAAGATCTCTCGGCGAACCTCTCGGTCACCACGGCGACGACTCCCCTGCGCGCGGCGGTCTATCGGGTTTCACACGACCGCCCGACGGTCGCGATCCTCCTGGACACGGACGGCCGCACCAGCGCGAGTACGTTCACCGCGGAGCAGGGCGCAGCGGCCGAGTGGATCCGCGAGCTCGACCCCGCTTTTCCCGTCGTCATCGGAACCAGTACGTCCGACGCGGTAGCGCCTCCGACTGTAGGTAGTCGCGCTGCGTTGGAGGCGATCGGAAAACTTCAACTGG
>JAUZEI010000596.1 GCA_030839105.1 Actinomycetota bacterium | reverse complement strand
GCTTCCAGCAGCGGAACGCAGAACCCTTCGTGCTCGCTGGCAACTACGTACACGTCGGCGGTCTCGAAGTGCGCGGTCAGTGCGCCCGCGCTGACGCCACCGGTGACCTCGACCGCGCCGCCGAGATCCAGTGCGTCTATGAACGCGGTCAAGGCCGTCTGGTATTGATGCGAAGACGACCCTCCGACGAGGTGCAACCGCGCGTCGGTGTCGTAGAGCCGCCGGTACGCGGCGAAGGCCTTGACGATGTCGTGTTGGGCCTTGTTCGGCGCCAAGCGCCCCACGAAGAGCCAGTCGGCGCCGCCGGATGCCTTCGCGTCGGATAGCCGGGCGAAGGTCGCGGGATCCGCCGGTGCGGCGTCGAGCGCCGCGATGTCGACCAGGATGGGCACGACGGAGGTGCGCTCGTAGCCGAGGTCGGTGAGCTCCTGCGCGTTGAAGGCGGAGTCGGCGACACCGAGCTCGGCCCGCACCTCGAGCTCGGCGAGCTGGCGCCGACCCTTCATCAGCGCGCCCGCGATGGCCGGCTCCCAGCGCGCGAAGAAGGGCGCGGGCGTGATGTTGTGGTAGTCGACGATGAGCGGTTCGTCGCGCCCGGCGACGAAGTCGGCGACCGGAGATCCCACCGACGAGTGGTAGAGCAACCACGTCGATTCGTTCCCCGTCGGGCCCGAGAACGACGCGAACGGGCGCGCGAGACGCTTGTACTCCTCCTTGGCCTCGTACGAATAGATGTCGGATCGGTACCCGGCCCCGCGCAAGGTCTCCTGCACGGCGAGATAGTGACGGCCGACTGCGTCGCGCGGCGCGAGCGTGGGGACGAACTGATGGACGGCGGTCATTCGTCGGCGAGGAGAGCGGCGACGACATACGCACCGTCACCGGCGGCGTGCACCTGCACGTCGACGAATCCCTGCTCGGGGAGGACCGCGTTCCAGGTGTCGGGATGCAGGGGACGGCCCGCGACGAGGTCGGCCTCGGCGGCGGTGTCGTTGACGCCCCAGGCTTCGCGCCGCAGGCTGCACACGACGAGCCGCCCTCCCGGCGCGAGCTTGGCCGCGGCCGCGTCGATCAGCAGGAGCAGCTCTCCCAGCGGCGCCCGCTCGACGAGACCGCGCAGTACGAGACCTCCGAGGGCGGCGGCACCGACCGCGTGGAGGTGGGCAGCACCGTCGTCGATGCGGACCTCGAGGCCGCGCGCGAGCGCGACATCGGCGACGGCCGCGCGCGGCTCGACCCCGTAGGCATCGAGCCCGGCGCCCGCGAGCGCTTCGAGCAGCGCGCCCTCGCCGCACTCGAGGACCGCGATCCGTCCTGAGCCGCCGCGCAGGGCGCCCACGACGATGTCGTTCCACACGCGGTCGTCGCGCCGGGCCGGGAGACGCGCACCCGCACCGCGGGCGCGGGCGACGTCGCCGGTGATGTGCTCCAACTCCACGACACGGCCGCCGAGCAACCGAAGCGCCGTGTTGATCGCGGTCGAGAGCGCGCTGATCTGCTGCGCGAGCCAGACGTGATACCAACCGAGCAGCTTCGACATGACCTGCTTGACGACGCCCAGCACGGGGTTGTTCGACGCGACGGGGATGACGGGGTCGACGATCACGAGGTCTTCGGCGCGCTCGAGCGCGGCATCGAAGTCGTTGCTCACCTCGGGCGGGGCGAAGCGGTCGAACAGCCGGTCCAGCTCGCGCTCGAATCCCGGTGGATACTCGCCCGCAGCCCGGCGAGCGCGCACTTCCGCCTCGATCTCGGCGGCAAGCTTGTGGATGTCGACGTACTCGTCCGTCACGACCGGTCCCTTCGAATGCGGGACAGTATCGCCCGTCGGGTGTCGCCCCGAGCGGTTCGGGCGCTTCCGCGGCGACCGACCGGGGTGTAGGCCGGGCCCGAATTTCGCAGGCAAATGCACCGACTCCAGGTGACGGCGCGTCCGGGCCAACCCTTTTGATCCGGTCCGGGCCGCTATCCGTGATGCCCGCTCATCAAGACGATTCGCCGCCCTGCCGATACCTATGGTGCACCAACGAATAGAGGTCTCCCCCCGTGCGCAATCGCCTTTTCCCTGTTCTTCTGACTGCCGCGCTCGTCGCGCCGTTGGCGACCATCGCCGCCGCGCAGCCGGCCGGCGCGGCCGTGGTGACATCGCGCGCCTCGTGGACCCTGAACACGAACGGCTGGGACCGCAGCTCGTCACCGACGATCGCCGACGTCAACGGCGACGGTAGGCGCGACATCGTGATCGGTCACCAGGACAGCTGGCTGCGCGTCATCGACGCGGCGACCGGAGGCCCCATCGCCCATTGGCCACAGCAGACGGGCACCGCGATCGACAGCACGCCCGCGGTCGGCGACCTCTTCAAGAACGGCCGGCAGGAGATCGTGGTCGGTCTCGGCTCGACCTGGGTCCACAACCAGCAGGGCGGCGTCGCGGTGTACAACGCCGACGGCACGCGCCACTGCGTCTTCCGCACCCAGGACTACGGCAACATCTGGGCGAACAGCAACCGACCCGACGGTTACGCCGACGCGGTGTTCTCGTCGCCCGCAATCGGAGACATCAACGGCGACGGCTTCCCGGACATCGTCTTCGGCGCGTTCGACCTGCACGTGCACGCGATCGATCGCAACTGCCACCAGATCATGAGCGACAACGTCGAGGACAGTGTGTGGTCGTCGCCCGCGCTCTTCGACATCAACGGCGACGGCCGGCTCGAGATCCTCATCGGTGGCGATCAGTCCGCCGGTGGTTCGATCAACTGGTCGGGGGGCGAGTTCCGCGCCATCCAATGGACCGCCGGTGACTCCGTCTCCTGCTCGCACTGCCGAGAGCTCTGGAAGCACCAGGTCAACGACACGATCATGTCGAGTGGCGCGGTCGGCGACATCGACGGCGACGGTCGTCCCGAGGTCATCGTCGGCGGCGGCAACTTCTACAACCGCTCGGCCGGCAAGAGTGTGTTCGCCTGGCATGTCGACGACGGCTCGAGCCTCCGCGGCTGGCCCGCGTTGACTGCCGGCACGACGATGCCCGCACCCGCGCTCGGAGATCTCAACGGCAACGGAATTCCCGAGGTGGTCGCGTCGAGCTCCGACGGTTACGTGCGCGCATTCAACGCCAACGGCAGCGTCAGGTGGGCCACGCGCCCGTACGCCTTCTCGCCCGGCCAGCCCGGCGGTCCGATTGCGTCGCCGATCGTCGCCGACTTCAACGGCGACGGTCAGAACGACGTGGGCGCCGGCAACAACTACGGCTTCTTCATCCTGAACGGCAAGAACGGCGCGATCATGCAGCTGGTCGACAAGCTGCAGTCGCACGAGGCGGCCGGCGCGGTCGGCGACTTCGGCCCCGGCCTCGGCTGGAAGCTCATCGTCCCCGGTTTCAACACCCCCGCCATGACGAGTCGGTTGCAGGCGTTCAGCATGCCCGCGCCCAGGACGACGGTGCCGTGGGGCATGTTCCGGCGCGACGTGTTGCACCACGCGGGACCGGTTGCACTGCGTCTGCTCCCGGCCGGTCGCTGCCGGGCGAGCCAGAACCCGCCGTCACATCCGGTTGCCGCGTCGTCGCGGGGATACTGGATCGTGGGCGCGGACGGAGGCGTGTACGCGCTCAACGGCGCGCCGTTCTACGGGAGCGCGGTCGGAAAGATCCGCGGGACCGCAGTTGCGATCGCGGCAACGCATTCCGGCAAGGGCTACTACATCCTCGACAACAGCGGGCATATCTTCCCGTTCGGTGACGCCAAGTCGTTCGGATCGATGGCGGGCGTCCGTCTCAACGGACCGATCCTGGCGCTCGCGCCGACTCCGTCGGGTCGCGGCTACTGGCTCCTCGGACGTGACGGTGGTGTGTTCAGCTTCGGCGACGCGCGCTTCTGGGGCTCGATGGGCGGTACCCGTCTGAACGCGCCGGTCATCTCGATGGCCGCGACCCGCACCGGACGCGGCTACTGGTTGTTGGCCTCCGATGGTGGTGTGTTCAGCTTCGGCGACGCGCGCTTCCACGGCTCAACGGGCAACTTCCGCCTGAACTCGCCGGTCATCTCGATGGCCACCGCGGCATCCGGCCGCGGCTACTGGCTCGTGGCCGGCGACGGTGG
>JAUZEI010000576.1 GCA_030839105.1 Actinomycetota bacterium | reverse complement strand
CCGAGCGGGTCGACGGTGTGATCGGCCAACTCGAAGGTGGCGCGCGCGTCGCGCTCGTGAGCGACGCGGGGACGCCGTTGTTCAGTGATCCGGGGTACGTCGTCGTCAACCGTGCGGTCGAGGCGGGATACGCGGTGACCCCGGTGCCCGGACCGTCGTCGATGCTCGCGGTCCTGAGTGCGTCGGGGCTGGCCGTCGACCGGTTCACGTACGCGGGATTCCTGCCCCGGCGTTCGGCCGCGCGCCAGACCGAACTGCGCCGGCTTACGGAGCGCGGCGACCCGTTCGTCGTGCACGAAGCACCACGCCGCGTCGGTGCGCTGCTGGCCGACATCGCAGTTGTGAGCCCGGACTGGGACCTCTGCGTCGGTCGGGAGGTCACCAAGGTCTTCGAGGAGTTCCGGCGCGGTACCTCGGTCGAGCTCGCGGAGGCGTTCGCCGAGGTCGACGACGCGCGTGGTGAGTTCACGATCGTCGCCGCACCACCGGCGACCGAGGCCGAACCGGACGAGATCGACGGGGTCACTGACGCGCAACTCGACCGACTCGTGCGCGCGCTACTCGAGCAGGGGGTGACGGTCAAGACGCTCGCGAAGGCGCTGGGTGCACTACCCGGGACGAGTCACAAAGCGGCGTACGCGCGCGTGCTCGCGATCGCGGAGCGGAGATGATGCTCACGCGTGTCGTCGGCAAGGGGCGCACCGAAGCCATGGATCTTGCGGATCTCGACGCCCGGCTCGACGCGTTCGTGAAGTGCGCGGTCGACGTGGGTACGGGTGACGCGCGTTTCGCGTATCACCTGGCAACGGAACGACCCGACTGGTTGGTGATCGGGCTCGACGCGCTCGAGGCGCCCATGGGCGAGATCGCGTATCGCGCGTCCCGAAAACCGGCGCGCGGCGGTCGCGAGAATCTCTTGTTGCTACGGGCTGCAATCGAAGCCTTGCCGGCGGAGCTCGCGCAGATCGCCGACGAGGTCGACGTGTTGTTGCCGTGGGGCGCGTTACTCGAAGGCATCGTGCGCGCCCGGTCGGAGATCGTGCAGGGCATCGCCGCGCTCGCGCGTGAGGGCGCGGTCGTGAACCTCACTCTCAACGGTGAGATCTGGCTCGACTCCACTCCGGCACGCTACGAAGATCTTCCCGTGCCGACCCCCGCATACGTCGCGGAATCGATCGAGCCCGAGTTCCGCCGAGCCGGAATCGAGCTCGGGCCCGCGCGCTATCTGACAGCCGACGAAGCGAAGGGGCTGCCCACCACGTGGGCGCGACGTCTCGGTCACGGTCGTCTGCACCCCCGATTCGTTCACATGAACGGTGTGCGTAGAGGTCCGTGACCGCGTTGTGTCAGTCGGGTGTCAGTCGGGATACTCAGGGGTGCGAGACTGCGGGCCGCCTTGCATCCGAGGAGCCGCGTGCCGCATCTGTTCAATGAAATTCTGTCGTTGCTGACGGCTGCGCCGTCGGAGGCGGCGAAGCACGAGCTGACTGCAGTCAAGGCTGCGGTACTCGGCATCGTGGAGGGTGTCACGGAATTCCTGCCGATCAGCTCGACGGGTCACTTGGTCGTGACGGAGAAGCTTCTGCACGTCGGCACTCACCCCGGCACGAAAGATGCGGCCGACACGTACGCGATCACGATCCAATCGGGTGCGATCCTCGCCGTCGTCGTGTTGTATTGGCACCGCATCAGGGAGATGGCGCTCGGAGTGGCCGGGCGGGACCCGGACGGACGCCGGATCGCGTCCGCCACGTTGGTCGCGTTCATTCCGGCAGCCATCGTCGGCATCGTCTTGGAAAAGGCGATACGCGACCGGCTGTTCGGCGTGTGGCCCATCATTGTGGCCTGGGCGGTCGGTGGTGTCGTGATCCTGGTGTTCGCGCGGAGGTTGCACGAACGCGGCGAGCAATCGGGACTTCCGCTCGAGTCGATCACCGTCCGCGCCGCGGTGTTGATCGGTTCCGCGCAAGTGATCGCGCTCTGGCCGGGAACGAGCCGCAGCCTGGTGACCATCCTCGCGGCACTGGTCCTGGGCTACAGCGTGGGCGCCGCCATCGAGTTCAGCTTCCTGCTGGGCCTCGTCACCCTCGGTGCAGCAACGGCTTTCGACTTATTGAGGCACGGCAAGGAACTGTTCGACGCCTACGGATACCTGAATCCGTTCATCGGCTTCGTCTTCGCGTTCGTGTCGGCCGTCATCGCCATTCGCTGGATGGTGCGCTACCTGCAACGTCATGGTCTCGAAATCTTCGGGTGGTACCGCTTGGGCATCGCCGCGATCGTTCTCGTGTTGTTGATCACGAACGCAGTGTGAAGCCGACGCTCGTCTCGCGACGAGCCACCACGGGAACTACGAGACGACTCTCGCCATCTCTTCCATGCTGAGGTCACCGCTGAGGACGCGCCGCAGGGCGGCGATGCGCAACGTATCCATGCCCTGCTCGACCGCGACCCGCTCGATATCGGCACTGGCCGCGCGTTCCACGATGAGACGGCTGATGTCCTCGGTCACGGGCATGATCTCGAAGAT
>JAUZEI010000677.1 GCA_030839105.1 Actinomycetota bacterium | reverse complement strand
AGCGACCACATGTGGCGCAGCGGCGACGCGGCCGAGAAGAGCTCGAAATAGCCCTGCTTGTCGGCAATGAATCGCCAGTTCGCGACGTAGAACAGACTCGCGATTCCGTCGCCCCGCACGGCGTCGCGATTCCAGGGCTCGATCACGAGCCGCGTGTAGACCGCGACGAACACCAGGAGTACGAGGAGCGCGGGCAGCAGGCGGCGTGCCCGGCGAGCCCAGAACGCGCGAAGCGCGACGTTGTTGCTCCGCTGCCACTCCATGATCAGCAGGCTCGTGATCAGGAAACCCGAGAGGATGAAGAACAGATCGACCCCGAGGTACGCACCCCGCGCCCACGGATAGTCGAAGTGAAAGGCGATGATCGCCAGCACGGCAAGTGCCCGCAGGCCGTCGAGCGCCGGCTCGTAGCGCAGCTTCGCGGAAGCGGAGACCGGCGCGGACATCACATCGCCGGCCGCCCGGTCCGGTGCGGTCAGCCGCGGCGATGGCGTGTCGATGTTCGGCACCCGCCGAGCATAGAGAGCGGCCCGGACAGAGGTCGCGCCCTGCGCGCCCTCTGTCCGGAACCCGTCCTACCAGCGTTGCGGCTCGGCGAGCACGCCGAGCGCGGTCTTGCCGACGATCTCGTGCACGAGCGCCGTGTTCGCGGGGTGGAACCCTCCGCACCGCACGTCGCGGTACAGGCGCTCCAACTCGCTCGAGCGGAACATCCCGCTGCCGCCGGACACCTCCATCGCCAGGTCGACGACGCGCTGCGCGGCCTCGACCGCGTGGTACTTGGTCGCCACCAGCTTCGACGGCCAGAGGCCACCGTGATCGACACCGTCGGACCAGTCGGCCGCCGTCTTCTCGACGTGCGGCGTGGCGCCGTCGAGCGCGAGGACCATCTCCGCGACGGCGTGCTGGAGCATCGGGTGGTGGGCCAGCGTCTGCCCGTCCAGCGCGATCGAGGTGCGCTTCCCGAGCGACGCGACCGCCAGATCCAGCGCGCGCCGGGCGATTGACAGGTAGATGCTCGCGAACGTCGGCTCGGCCCAGGCGAAGATGCCGAGCACGAACATGTCGGCGCCGGCGAATCCGGCAGGTACGACGCGCGCGACGTACCGGTCGGGTACGAACGCGCCGTCGAGCACCGTGTCGTCACTACGCGTCGCACGCATGCCGAGCGTGTCCCACGTCTCGTTGATGACGTAGCCCTCGGTCGAACGGGGCATGAACGCGTGCACGATCTTCGGGTTGGCCGGATCGCTCGTGTCCATCGCGTGGATGCCGAGGCGCGTCCATACCGGGCTCAGCGAGCCGAACATCTTGTGGCCGGTGAACCGGTAGCCACCGTCGACGCGCTCCGCCTTGCTCGTCGACAGGAGCACCGGAAGGTCGTTGCCCGCCTCGCCGTGACCCGCGGCGAAGATCTCACCCGCGGCGGCTTCCTCGAGCAACCACAGGAGCGAGCGGTCGCCGCTGCGGTAGAGGTCGGCGGCGATTCCCGTCCAGTAGATGTGCATGTTCGTGGCGAGCGCGGTTGCGGGGGCGTAGTACGCGAGCCGCGCGGTCTCGCGGCACACCTCGGCGAGCGACAGGCCGAGGCCTCCGAGCTCCACCGGGACGGCCATCAGGAGATAGCCGGCGGCGCGCAGCTCTTCGAAGTCTTCGTGGAAGAAGCGGTTTTCACGGTCGTAGTCGGGCGCGCGGCGTGCGCAGCGCTCGAGGATGTCCTGCGTCAGCACATCGGGACTGGTGATCACGGTCATGAGGGGTCCTTTCGCTACCCGGCGAAGTGGTCTTCGCAATTCGAATGTAGAGATCGAGGCGAGAATTGAGATCCGTAGGGCTACGGATACGAGTACGGACTTGGAGGGCTCACCGGTTCGCGCGTCCGCGGAACACGAGTCCTCGGAACGACAGAGGTCATCAACTCGCGGTCTCGGCCTCGAACTGGTCGGCGATGCGGACGAGTTCGACGCGCGAGCGGATGCCGAGCTTGGCGTAGGCGTTCGTGAGGTGGGTTTCGACCGTCCGACGCCCGATGAACAGGCGCTCGCCGATCTCGCGGGTCGGCAGACCTTCGATTGCGAGCTGCACCACCTCGAGTTCGCGTGACGTCAGCGCCCCGGGACCCGAGGTTGCGGTCCGGACCCGTTTGCCGCGAGGTCCGAGACGGTCGAGCAACTGCAGACACGCGTCCCGTCGCACCACGGCGTCGCATGCCGAGAAGAGGGCGGTCGCCTCCGTCCAGCGGTCGATCGCGGCCTGATTGTCGGTGCCGACCCGGGCCCGTCCGGCGACGACGAGCACCCGGGCGCAGTGCAATTTCCAACCCGACCGACCCAGCTCCGCCGCGGCTTCGTCGATCGCGTCGGTATCGACGGGCGCCGAGCGGCAGAGGGCCGTCGTCGCCCGGGCGGCCGTGTCGAGCGCGCGCAGCGGCGCGCCGTCCGCCGGACGCAACCGCGCCATCAGAACGTCGACCTCGGTCGCAGTTTCTCGGTCCGATGCCTCGAGCGCGAGCTCGGCGAGATCGAACAGCGCCAGCCGTGCGTACAGGTGCGCGCCGGTGGCGACGGCCCTGTGAGCCGACGCGGCGAGATGACCGGACGCCGACGCGAGGTCGCCCCGCGACCACTCTCGTACGCCCAGGGCCCACCGGACCTGGTCGCTGTGCCACCAGAAGTCGCCGCGGTACGTCGCCGAGAGGAGGTCGTGGAAGAACGTCACCTCGCCCGCGTCGCCCACCTCCGCCGCGGCCACCAAGGCCACCGCCGCGCCCATCATGCGGCGCTGGCTCAGTTCGGTGACGCCGCGCCCGAGCGATTGGCTCATCGTCGCGACCGCGTCGCCGAGATCACCGGCGAACCAGTGGATCGTCGCCGCGAAGTCGGGCAGCAACGTGTCGAGGTACGCCGAGTTGGCCGCGACGGCATCTGCGAGCGCCGAACGCGCTTCCGGAATCCGTCCGAGCAACGCATGCGCGTGACCCTGCTGTGCGAGCAGGTAGGTGATGCGATAGGGACGGCCTTCGTGACGAGCGAGGCTCAGCCCGCGTTCCATCACCGACAACGCTTCGGTGAGGCGGCCCGAGACCTGGAGCGCCCAGACGAGCGAACAGATGGCCTGCAGCATCACGGGTCCGTCGTCGAGCGCTTCCGCGCCGGCGAGCACCTCGCGCGCGATGCGCTCGTGCGCGTCGAGATCGCCCGCGATCGCGCGGAGGTAGCTCATCTCGTTCGCGGCGAGCAGCGCGCGCCGCGGCTCGCCCGCAATCTCGAAGAGTTCCTGCGCGTCGCTGACGAGCTGCACCGCGGCGCCGGCGTCGCCCGCACCCCACGCGAGGAAGCTCGCCAGATGGATCTTCACCGCGGCCAGGCGGACGCGATCGTCGGACGCCTGCGCGAGCTGCTCGATCGTGCGCATGGCGCGGATTGCGACCGACGACCGGGCGTCGAGCCGATGTTCGACGACCCATTCCGCCTGCCAGTCCATCGCCGCGAAGACGTCGAGCCAGCGCCGGTCGCCCTGCGGCAGCATCTCCAGGAGAGCCGACAACAACCCGATCGACTCCCGGTGATGCTCCAGCGCTTCGGCCTGATGCAGCGCGCCACAGAGTGCTTCGACGGCCTCTGGGTCGCCGCGTCCCGACGAGCGTACGAAGTGCTGCGCGGCCTCGCCGAGCCGGCCGGACTGCACGAGTGAGCGCGCCGCGTGGCGGTGGAGCGCGCGCCGCCGGGCGGCGCCGATACCGGCGTAGATCGCCTCCTGGAACAGCGGATGCACGATCTCGTAGCGCACGTCGCGCCCGAGATCTTCCTCGTGGACGAAGCGCAGCCGGACGAGCTCCCGCAACGCATCGGCGAGTGAATCGAGATTGCGGTCGGAGATGTGCTCGAGATCGCTGAGCTCGACGCGATATCCGAGCACGGCGACGAGCTCGAGGGTCGCGCGCTCCGCTGGTCCGAGGCTCTTCAGCCGCGCCGTCACGCGGTCGGCGAGATCCTCGGGCAGCGACTGCAGGCTCGGAGCCGCGGGATCTCCGCCCTCGTCGACGAGCGAGCGGAGCAGGCCGATTGCGAATAGAGGACTCCCCTGCGAACGTTCCATGAGCCAGTCGACGAGCGGTACTCCGACCGCGCCGGGCGCGATGAATCTCTCCGCCAGCCGGGCGACGTCGTCGCGGCCCAGCGGCTCCAACGAGCAACGCCGTAGGACACCCTCTTGCTCGAGCGCGAGCAGCACCTCGCCGCCGATCACGCTCTCGGCGAGCTCCACGGGTCGAGCCGCGAGCACGACCATGACCC
>JAUZEI010000530.1 GCA_030839105.1 Actinomycetota bacterium | reverse complement strand
CGGGGGCCTCGACGCCGCCGTCGATCTCGAAGATCTTGCCGGTGACGAACGACGACGCGGGTGACGTGAGGTAGACGACCGCGGCCGCGATGTCGGAGGGGAGTCCGACTCGCTGCATCGGCGTGTTGCCCTCGAGCTGAGCGCGCACCGACGCGTCGGAGAGCACGTGCGCGAGTGCATCGGTCTCGATACCACCGACCTCGATCGCGTTGACGCGGATCTTCGGCGCGAGCTCGGGGGCCATCGCGCGCGTCATCATCGACAACGCGGCTTTGGCGGTGGCGTATGCGGTGAAGCACGGCTGGACCATGCTCGCCGAGCGGGACGAGATGTTGACGATCGCACCCGCGCCCGCTTCGACCATGCGGGGAACCACGAGCTTGCTCAACAGGAACGCCGACGTCACGTTGAACCGGAGCGCCATCTCGAAGGAGCGCTCGCTCGTCGCCATGAACGGCCGGGGGAGCGAGCCACCCGCGTTGTTCACCAGGATGTCGACGCGCCCGAACTCGGAGACGGTGCGGTCGACGAGTATTTCGAGTTGCTCCGTGACCGTGACGTCCGTCGCGACTGCAAGGGCGCGCCGTCCGAGTTTCTGCACCTCGCCGGCTACCGCGTCGATGTCGGACTGGGTGCGCGCCGCGCAGACCACGTCCGCGCCGGCTTCGGCCAGTGCGCGTGCACAACCGGCGCCGATGCCCTTGCCGGCACCCGTCACGATCGCGACGCGACCGTCGAGCCGGAATTCGTCGAGGATCATTGTGTTGGGATTGTGTCGCCCGACGCCTTAGTTCGCGAGCGCCTTCTCGATGGCGCCGACGATCTCGGCGTTCTCGGGCTCGACCATCGGCGAGAAGCGCTGGATCACTTCGCCGTCGCGCCCGATCAGGAACTTCTCGAAGTTCCAGCGGATGTCGCCGGTGTGGCCTTCGGCGTCGGGCTTCGGGGTCAGCTCCTGGTACAGCCGGTGCCGCGTGTCGCCGTTGACGTCGATCTTCTCCGCGAGCGGGAACGTGACGTTGTAGCTGGTGCTGCAGAACGTCTTGATCTCGTCGGCCGTGCCCGGCTCTTGCGCACCGAACTGGTTGCACGGGATGCCTACAACCGCGAAACCCTGGGCTCCGAAGCGCTCGTACAGGTTCTCGAGCCCCTCGTACTGCGGCGTGAGGCCACAGAAGGAAGCCACATTCACGAGCAGCGTGACCTTGCCTTTTTCGTCGGCGAGCACGCCGTCGGTGCCGTCGAGAGACTTGAGCGGAACGTCGTACACCGACATGGGTGTTCCCCTTTCGGAAATGCCTGGGCTGCCGTCACCCTATGGCAGGAACCCACATGCCTGCACGGTGCCCGATTCCGCCGAGCACCGGCTCGCGTTCAGCCGAGAAGCCGCTCGAGCAGCTCGACGCACCCGAGCTGATCGCACGCCGCGGTCGCCCGCTTCGTGCCGCCGAGACCGATGTGCAGCGGTTGCCACTTCGAGCCCATGCCCGCGGTCGAGGTCGCCGACACCCACGAGTAGACGGCGAACAACCGGTATTGCTCCCATGCAGCGCCGGGGTCGAGGTCGACGCCCGATTCCCCGAGGAGTGAGCAGTAGAGGTCGACCCACGACCGCTCGTCGGCGGCGCGCACCGCCGCCGGGATCGAGTTGCACAAGACGTACGCGACGTCGCGCAGCCCGGGGGACCGCCCGATCATCGCCCAGTCGAGGAAGCCCGTCCGATTGCCGTTCGGCGTGTCGACGAAAAGGTTGCCCATGTGCGGGTCGCCGTGCACGAACGTGCGCGGCCCCGTGTTCCACAACGCGACGATGTCGTCGTTGCGGGCGAGGTAGATGTCGGCGAGCCGGTGGAACTCGTCGGGAAGTTGACTGCCGAGGTTCTCGACCGCCATCTTCACGAACGTCGCGCCGCCGCCGGCCGCGCCCGTGCCCTTCGGTGCGAGCCACGCGAGGTCACCGCCGGCGTCGAAGCGAGGCGACTCCCAGAAGTGCGCGTGCAGCGCGGCCATGTTCTCGACGATGTCGCGCGCCCTCCACGCGATGTCGTCGTCCTTCGGGTGCGGAAACCGGCATCCACTGGCGACGAGATCCTCGAGAACCATCACGTATCCGTCGCCGGCAGTGTCGTCGTCGATGTCGGTGTCGGCGAACCAGACCTGCGGGATCCGGACCGGTATCTCGGGCGCGAGGTCGCGGTAGAAACGGGCTTCGGCCGCGCCCATCCCGACCGACGTGACGAACTCGCGCTGGCGTTCGTCGAACGGTGGGAGCTTTACGAACACGGTCGGGGGGACGGTCGCGTCGCCGGTCAGCGCGACCTGCGCGCGTCCCGTGGTGCCGGAGCTCCGATCGACGACAGTGGCCGTCGCCACGTCTCGTTGCAGTGCCGAGCTGAACCACTCCGGCGTGAGATCGTCGACGTCGAGGGGCAGCACGGGCGGGAGGCTACGCGCTCCTATTAGCTTCTGCGCTCGTGACGAACCCCCGCGCGCATCAGGGCTTGACGAATCGACAGGTAGTGCTCGCCAAGCGACCCGTCGGGATGGTCACCGAGGACTGTTTCGGGACGAGCGAGATCCCGGTGCCCGAGCTCGGCGCCGGAGAGGCCCTGCTCGAGGTGCGCTATCTCGGCATCGACCCGACCATTCGCGGGTGGATCAACGAGCGCGGGAACTACATGGCCGGCGTCGCGATCGGTGAAGTGGTCCGCTCGAACGGCGTGGGTGTCGTCGTCGAGACGAACAATCCCGACGAGTATCCGATGGGTCGCGCGTTCATGCACCTCACCGGCTGGCAGCAGTACTGCGTCGTGCAGTCGAATCCCTTCCCGCCGATCACGATGGTGCCGGAGGGCATCGACCTCATGGACGTGCTCGGTGTGCTCGGTCATGTCGGTATCACTGCTTACGTCGGTGTGCTCGAGGTCGCCAAGCCCCAACCGGGCGAGATCTTCTGCGTGTCGGCCGCCGCGAGCAGCGTCGGTTCGGTCGCCGGTCAGATCGCGAAACTGCAGGGCGCGCACGTCATCGGCATCGCGGGGTCGCCGGAGAAGTGCGAGTGGGTCGTCGACGACCTCGGCTTCGACGCGTGCATCGACTACAAGCGCGACGACGTCGCGGCCCGGTTGAAAGAACTCGCGCCGAACGGGGTCGACGTCTTCTTCGACAACGTCGGGGGCGAGCTGCTCGACACGGTGTTGCGGCGACTCGCACTGCGGGCGCGCATCGTGCTGTGCGGCGACATCTCGACGTACAACCTCGAAGGCCCGGCGCCCGCGCTGCACAACACGCGCTACCTCATGGGCAAGCGGGCGCGCATGGAGGGCTTCAACACCCTCGACTACTGGGATCACTACACCGACGCGGCCGGGCAGCTGGCCGCCTGGTTGGCCGAGGGCAAGATCAAGGCTCGGGTGCACGAGCTCGAAGGGATCGACCGCGCGCCCGAGGCGTTGGTCCGCCTGTTCTCGGGTGAGCACCTCGGGAAGCTCGTCGTCCGCCTCTAGTTCGGACGGTCAGCGGTCGTACGGCTCCGGGTCGTCGAGGTCGGTGACCGGGACGGTTCCGGGATCGTGCACGTCGGCGGGCGCCGCCGGCGGTCCGACGTTCGTGGGTGCCGCGTCCATGGGTGGGACGTGCATCGGCGAGACGTGCGGGAGTCGCACCCGGAACGTCGATCCCTGCCCGGTCTCGCTCTGCACCTCGGCCCGGCCACCGTGCGCGTCGGCGATGGCGGCCACGATCGAGAGCCCGAGGCCGGCGCCGCCGCTCGACCGGGTGCGCGACGGGTCGGAGCGCCAGAAGCGTTCGAACACGCGGCCCGCTTCCTCGTTCGACATTCCCGGGCCTTCGTCGGCCACCTCGATCACGGCTTCGTGCTCGCCGTCTACGACGCGCACGTGTACCGGTGTGCCCGCCGGCGTGTGCCGGTTCGCGTTCTGCAACAGGTTGGCCAAGACCTGGCGCAGCCGTGCTTCGTCGCCCGGGACGAGGATCGCGCCATTCGGCGAGTAGTCGATCGGCCGGTTGGGTGCCACCGCACGCGCGTCGTCGACGGCGTCGGCGGTGATGCGCGTGAGGTCGACGGGCTGACGTTCGAGCGGGCGCCCCTGGTCGAGTCGCGCGAGCAACAACATGTCGTCGACGAGCGAACCCATGCGGTCGGCCTCTTCCTCGATCCGGCGCATCGCCTTGGCGAGGTCTTCGGGACGATCCGCCGCGCCCCGCCGGAAGAGCTCGGCGTAGCCGCGGATAGAGGTGAGAGGCGTACGCAGCTCGTGTGACGCGTCGCCGACGAAGCGGCGCAGCCGCCCCTCGGACGCGGTGCGCGCCGCGAACGCCGTTTCGATCTGCTGCATCATCTCATTGAGCGCGATGCCGAGCCGGCCGACCTCGGTGTGCTCGTTGGCGACCTCGATCCGTCTCGAAAGATCACCGGCCGCGATCGCGCCCGCGGTCTCCTGCATCTGGCCGAGGGGCCGCAACCCGAGCTTCACCACCCACCACGCGAGAAGCGCGAGCGCGCTCAGCACCGCGAGCGCCACGACGACCTCGACGACGAACAGGTGATGCAGTGTGTGGTCGACGTCGGAGAGTGGAATCGCGACGATGAGGAACGCCTGAACCGGGATCTGGTTTCGCCCGACGAACAGGGTGTACTGCTTCGGTTGGGCGGCGCGCACGCGGTAGTGCGGATCGCGAAGTGTGAACGCCGAGCCGGGCTTGATCGTCTTGGGCAACGTCAGGTCGGCCTTGGTGAGGACGCCCTTCGTGCCGAGGATGTCGCCCGTTGACGCGGCGCGCACCTGGGCCCAGGTGCCCGGCGGGAGGAACGCGCCCGTGACCTTCGGGTCGGGGCTGTGGTCGAACGCGGGAAAGAACAGCTCGGGCGTTTGCGCGGCAGAATTGATCTGCCGATCGACGCGGGCGAGGAGGTCAGCGCGCGTTTGGCGATATGTCACCGCGCCCGCGACCGCGAGCCCGATCGCGGAAAGAACCACAAGCCCGAGCAGGAGCCGGACGCGGAGCGTCACGGGTGCTCAGCTCTCGGGCGGGGTCCGCAACGTGTAGCCAACGCCCCGAATCGTATGGATCAGCGGCGGCCCAAGCTTGTCTATCTTCTTGCGCAGATAGCTGATGTAGGTCTCGACGACATTCGCATCACCGTCGAAGTCGTACTCCCACACGTGGTCGAGGATCTGCGACTTCGAGAGCGCGCGGCGCGCGTTGAGCATCATGTAGCGCAACAGCTTGTATTCGGTCGGCGTCAGCTCGATGCGGGTCCGACCTCGCCAGACCTCGTGGGTGTCGTCGTCGAGCTCGAGATCGGCGAACACGAGGCGGGCCGACCCGTCGCCGTTCACCGCGCCGGTTCTCCGCAACACTGCGCGCACGCGGGCGACCAGCTCTTCAAGGCTGAAGGGCTTCGTCACGTAGTCGTCGCCGCCGACGGTGAGTCCTTTGACCTTCTCCTCGGTGGAGTCGCGCGCCGTCAGGAACACGACCGGCACGTGATGGCCGTCGGCACGGAGCCGCTGCACGACGGCGAACCCGTCGCGGTCGGGGAGCATGATGTCGAGCACCATGAGGTCCGGCCGGAATGCAGCCGCGGCCTTCAGCGCGTCGGAACCCGTGCTTGCCACTTCGACGTCGAAGCCTTCGTAGCGCAGAGCCGTGGCGATGAGATCGGTGATGTTCGCCTCGTCGTCGACGACGAGGACTCGTGTATCTCCCACGCATCCATGCTCTCACCAAAAGTTGTGGGAATGCTGTGGGCGTGCTGAGGGGGACACACCCGAGGTGAGATGAGATCGTGGTGGCCTGACCAGACCGGATTAGCCGCCGCTCCCAGGTTCGTCTAAGAGTGTTTACCGAAGATGACGCATCGGATGGCGTCGAGGGGACACAGCATGATGCGAAGTCGAGTGGCAATGGGCATCACGGTCGCGGCCGCGGTCACGGCCGGCGCCGTGGGTGGAGCGCTGATCGGCGTTCCCGCGCTCTCGGGAGCGCAACCCTTCACTAAGGGTGTGACGACGACCGCCGCGGACGCGACGAAGCCGGCCGGCCGACGAGGTGAATCCGGCCTGCTCGACGCCGCCGCCAAGGCGCTCAAGCTCACGACCAAGCAGTTGATCGACAAGCTGAGCGACGGCAAAACGACCATCGCCGACGTCGCCAAGCAGCAGAACGTCGACGTCAACACGGTGATCGATGCGATCGCCGCGGCCGACAAGGCCCGCATCGGCGACATCGTGAACAAGCCGTGGCCCATGTTCGGCGACCACAACGGATTCGGCGGACCCGGTCAGCCCGGACTACACGGTGGACTCGGACGGCTCGGCGGCATCGTTCTCGATCCGGTCGCGAAAGCACTCGGGATCACGCCCGACCAGTTGAAGACCGATCTCGCCAAGGGTCAGTCGGTCGCCGACATCGCGAAGGCCAAGAAGGTCGACCTGAACAAGGTCATCGATGCGCTCGTTGCGGATGCGACGGCGAAGATCGACAAGATGGTCACCGACCATCACCTCCCACAGGCCTTGGCCGACAAGCTCAAGAGCCAGCTGAAGACGTGGATCACCGAC
>JAUZEI010000476.1 GCA_030839105.1 Actinomycetota bacterium | reverse complement strand
TCGGCGCCGACGCGTACTGCCGCGACGCGGCGGTCGCGGCCGAGACCGCGAAGGCACTCGTGCGCGCCCATCGAGCCGCGTGAACGTGGCGTCCCGACTCGAGCGCAAACCCCTGGTCCTCGCGTGCGGTGCACTCGCCGGCGATCTGCGCGCGGTCCTCGCCGCCGACGGTCTCGACGCGCGTATCGAGGTCGAGTACCTGCCGGCCAACCTGCACAACCGCCCCGACCTGATCGCGCCCTCATTGCGGCCGCGCCTACAAGCGGCGGTCGACGAGGGCCGCGCCGTCTTCGTCGCCTACGCCGACTGTGGAACCGGCGGCGCGCTCGATGCGCTGCTCGCCGAGTTTCCCGGCACGCAGCGCCTGGCCGGCGCGCACTGTTACGAGCTCTTCGCGGGCCCGGAGGCCTTCGGCGCGCTGCACGACGAGGAGCTCGGTACTTTCTATCTCACCGACTTTCTCGCAAAGCACTTCGACGCGCTCGTGTGGAGCGGGCTCGGTCTCGACCGTCACCCCGGGTTGCGCGACACGTATTTCGGCAACTACAGGCGGCTCGTGCTGCTCTCCCAGTCGCCGGACGCCGCCCTGCTCGCGCGCGGCCGCGCCGCCGCCGATCGCCTCGGTCTCGCCTTCGTCCACCGCAGCACCGGTCGTGACGGTCTCCGCGCGCCCGTGCTCGCATTCGCCGCCGATCGCCAAGCTGCACATGCCGCGGCGCGGTAGCGGTCTCGTCGTCATCCTCTGGCGCGACATCCCGGCGCAGGTGAACGCCGGCTCGCGCGCGGAGAAGCATCAGGTAATCCTCCCCCGCCGGTTCCAGCGCGCGATCGACGACGCGGCGATGGTCGCCGGAAAGAGGACGGCGAGCGAGTACGTCGGCGAGTGGCGGCGGGTCACGATCGCGGTGCCCGACGACGCCGGAGGAATGCAGGCCGCGGCCGACCGTGAGGCGCAACGACTCGACGACGCGTTCCCGCGCGAGCGCTTGCTGGAGTTCGTCGCGAACGGCGGCCGCGACCCCGCAGGAACCGCGCCCGAGCCGGCACCGGGCTCGGCGAACGCGGATCTGCCCACCTTCGATGTGAAGGATTCGCGGCCGTGAGCGCCACGCGCCTCGGCCCCGAGCCGACGATCGTGTTCACACCGAGCGGCCGGCGCGGAACGGTCCCGGCCGGTACGACGGTGCTCGACGCCGCCCGCCGGCTCGGCGTCGACCTCGACTCGATCTGCAACGGACGGGCGCTGTGCGGTCGGTGCATGATCACGCCCGCCTCCGGCGAGTTCCCCAAGCACGCGATCGTCAGCGACGGGGCCGGCCTCGACGCACCGACCGGCTCGGAACGGGCGTATCACGGGCGCCGGCCGCTCGAGCCGACGAGCCGTTTGGCATGCTCGGCGCACGTCCTCGCCGACGTGCTCGTCGACGTTCCCGCCGCGAGCCAGGTCCACCGGCCGGTGGTGCGCAAGTCGGTCGCCCTCGATGATCTCGTCATCGATCCCGTCGTCCACCTCTACCTCGTCGACGTTCCCGCACCCGATCTCGGCTCGGACCGAAGTGAGTTGCGCCGCCTGTACGACGCGCTCGCACTCGAATGGGGACTCACCGATCTCGACATCCGACCGGCCGTCCTCGCGTCGCTGCAACCGGCGCTGGCCGCGGGGTCGCGTACCGTCACGGTCGCAGTGCACCGCGACCACTGGGTTTCGGCGGTGTGGCCGGGGTTCGTCGACACCGCGTACGGAGTCGCGGTCGACGTCGGCTCTACGACCGTTGCCGGGCACCTGTGCGAGCTCACGACCGGCGAGGTCGTCGCGTCGGCCGGGATCATGAATCCGCAGATCCGTTTCGGCGAGGATCTGATGAGCCGCGTGTCGTACGTGATGATGCACGACGACGGCGCGGCCGAGCTCACCCATGCCATTCGCGACGGGCTGCGCGACGTCATCGACGAGCTCACGTTGACGGCGGGGGTCGAACTCAATCGCGTCGTCGACCTCGTCGTCGTCGGCAACCCGATCATGCACCATCTCGTCCTCGGAATCGATCCCACGCCGCTCGGCACCGCGCCGTTCACACTCGCGACCGACGAGCCGGTCGACGCGTGGGCCGACGACATCGCCCTCGAGCTTCCCAACTCGCACCTGCACGTACTGCCCTGCATCGCGGGCCATGTCGGCGCCGACACTGCGGCGGCGGTTCTGCAAGAGGGTCCGCACCGAGGCGATGCCGTCATGCTCCTCGTCGACGTCGGAACCAACGCCGAGATCGTGCTCGGCAATCGTGAATGGCTCTTCGCCGCCTCGAGCCCCACCGGTCCCGCGTTCGAAGGCGCTCAGCTTTCGTGCGGCGTGCGAGCGACGACCGGCGCGATCGAACGCGTCCGGATCGACCCCGCCACGTTGGAACCGCGCGTCAAGATCATCGGCGTCGACGCCTGGTCCGACGACGACGACTTCCCGGAGCAGGCTGCGAAGGTCGACGTCACCGGCGTCTGCGGCAGCGGGATCATCGAGGCAATCGCCGAGCTGTTGCGCGCGGGGGTGATCCGGCGCGACGGCACCATCGACGGTTCCGCCGCACCGCGCTCGCACCGCGTCGTGGCCGACGACCGGACCTTTGCTTTCGTCCTCTATGAGGGAAGGGCACACGAGCTGCGCATCACCCAGAACGATGTCCGAGCGATTCAGCTCGCCAAGGCCGCACTCAACGCCGGGATCCGTCTGTTGATGGACCACGCGACGATCACCGCCTTCGACGCGGTCCGGCTCGCGGGCGCGTTCGGGAGCCACATCGATCCCGCGTACGCGATCGCAATCGGCCTGATCCCCGACTGCGATCCGGGGATCGCACGCAACGTCGGCAACGCGGCCGGCGGTGGCGCGGTGCGCGCACTCCTGTCGAAGACAGCCCGCGCCGAGATCGCCGATGTCGCGCGCCGGATCGTGAAGATCGAGACCGCCACCGAACCTGCGTTCCAGGCGCACTTCGTGCGCGCCATGGGAATCCCGGATTCCGACGACGCCGTGCCGCGCCGTACCCGTCGCACGACCAGGGGGGCACCGACACCATGACCGACGACGACATTGCGCCGGCCGTGACCGCCACCGCACCCGAGCCGCGGCGGGGCCGGACCGGCGGGCGTAGCGGGCGGCAGGCCGCGCGGCTGGCCACGCACATCGAAGCCGTGCCGTTCCTGACGCGCACGCTGAAGCCGCTCGACGTCGTGAGTGACGAGGGCCTCTCGATCATCGAGGAAAACGCCGACACGATTCTCGAAAAGGTCGGCGTCATCGTGCACGACTATCCCGACGCGCTCGCGCTCTATGCCGCGGCGGGCGCCGATGTCGACGGTGAGCGCGTGCGCTTCCCGCGGGGGTTGTGCCGTTCCATCGTGCAGGCGACCGCACCCGCGGTCTACACGCAACACGCGCGCAACCGCGCCCACAACGTGCAGGTCGGCGGCGACGCCACGGTGTTCGCGCCCAACTACGGCTCCCCGTTCGTGCACGATCTCGACGACGGCCGGCGCTACGCAACGCTCGCCGACTTCGAGAACTTCGTGAAGCTCACGTACCTCTCGCCGAACCTGCACCACTCCGGCGGCACGGTGTGCGAGCCCGTCGACATCCCCGTGAACAAGCGGCACCTCGACATGGTCTATGCGCACCTCCGCTACAGCGACAAGCCCTTCATGGGGTCGGTGACGGCCGCGGCGCGCGCCGCCGACAGCGTTGAGATGGCCCGCATCGGTTTCGGTGGCGACCTCGACGACCGCACTGCGATGACGAGCCTCATCAACGCGTCGTCGCCACTCGTGTGGGACGCGACGATGCTGGGCGCCGCGCACGTCTACGCGGCCGCCAATCAGGCGACGATCATCACACCCTTCATCCTGGCCGGCGCCATGGCGCCGGTGACGACGGCCGGCGTCGCGGCGCAGACCTTGGCGGAAGCTCTCGCCGGTATGGCGTTCGTGCAACTCGTGCGGCCGGGCGCGCCCGTCGTGTTCGGGTCGTTCGCGTCGTCGATGTCGATGCAGACCGGCGCGCCCACGTTCGGTACCCCGGAACCATCCCTCGTGCTCTACGTCGTCGGCCAGCTCGCGCGCCGTCTCGGCGTGCCGTTCCGGTCGGGCGGATCACTGTGCGCGTCGAAGCTGCCGGACGCCCAGGCCGCGTATGAGTCGGCCAACACGCTGCAGGCCACGGTCCTCGGGGGCGTGAACTTCGTCCTTCACGCCGCAGGCTGGCTCGAGGGCGGTCTCGCGATCGGCTACGAGAAGTTCATCCTCGACGACGACCAACTCGGCATGATGGCGACGTTCGTGCGCGGTGTCGACCTGTCCGAGAACGGCCAGGCGCTCGACGCCATTCTCGAGAACGGACCTGGGCAGCACTTCC
>JAUZEI010000324.1 GCA_030839105.1 Actinomycetota bacterium | reverse complement strand
GCTCGGGCGGTGGGCGCTTTCCTGTATGGCCCGGTGCACGGGTTCATGCTCTGGAATCTCTTCCTCGCCGCGGTTCCGGCCGTCCTCGCGCTTGCACTCTTCCCGACTTCGGCGCGGCGCGGTGTCGCGTGGTGGCTCGGGTTCGGGGCGTGGGTGTTGTTCCTGACCAACGCGCCGTACCTGTTGACCGATGTCGTGCACATGGTCCACGACATCAAGCACGCGCCCTCGGACACGTGGGCCTACGCGGTGATCATGACCTACGGCGCACTGTTCGCCTTCGGTCTTGTGTCGTACGCGCTCTCACTCGAGCTCTTCCGCCGGTTCCTGCACCGCGCCGTGCAGCCGCGCTTCGTTGCACCGGCGATCCTGCTCGTGCACGCACTGTGTGTGCTCGCGATGTACCTCGGCCGCTTCATCCGGTTGAACAGCTGGGACGTGATCGTGGCGCCCGAGAGGGTCGTGAGCTCCGTCCTGCACGTCCCGCGGCCGACGACCGTGGTCGTGCTGGCGGTCATGTTCGTGGTCGTGGGTATCGGTGTGTTCGTGACACTGGCGATCGCCGACAGGGTGTTCGCCCGCGCTCGCCGCCTGCTCTAGCTCCCACGGTTCGCGCCAACCGCGTCCCAGCCCCGCAGGTCGACGGACCACGTCTCGATGATGGTCGCGTCGAGGTCGAGGCTGTCGGCGAGGTGCAGGCGCTCGTGGTACGCGATCGTCGGGTCGATGTGCGCGGGCCAGACCAACACTCGATCGCCGACGTGGACGGACGTGTGCGGTGTGAACGTGAGATGCTCGTCGGAGACGAACAACACGTCCGCGTCGTCGACGCTCGGGTTGCCGTGGTCCATGCCCATCGCCTTCAAACCGCAGTCGGCGACGGTCCAACGGTCGTTGGTGTGGATGACGGTCGCCACGATCGCGAGCGCGCGCCGGAACGGGATGTCAAGCTTGCAGTAGTCGCCGTCCATGAGCGCGTACGAGCCGGCCTGGATCTCGGTAGCCGCAGTGTTGAGGTCGTAGGTGCCGGTCCCACCCGCCGACACGAGGCCGCCGCCGACCGCTTCCGCGACGCGGGCCAACCGCTCCATCGCGTGGACCGTCTTGGCCTCGCGCTCGGCGCGATCCGCGATGAGCACCGCGTGTCCCTCGTAGCCCATGACTCCGCGGACGTCGAGGCCGGCGGCGCGGGCCCGGTCGGCGAGCCGGGGCGCGTCCTCGGGACGGCATCCGCACCGCGGGAGGTAGACGTTGACGTCGACGAGCACCTCTCGGATGCCGTTGGCCGCGGCCGCGTCGACGGTCTCGTCGCTGTCGACCGCAACGGTGACGCGCGCCGGGCAATCGGCGAGTGCGCGCAACCGCGCCGGCTCGACGCACTCGTTGGCGAGCAACAGGTCGTCCCCGAGCCCGGCGTGCGCCATACCGACGATCTCGCGCGGCGTCGCGGCCGTGAAATGCAGATGACCGCGGCGCGCCTGCTCCTTCGCGAGCGAGGTGCACTTGTGCGCCTTCACGTGCGGGCGGAGCCGTGCGCCGGGGAGTGCGGCGCTCATCGTGTCGAGGTTGTGCGCCAATGCCGTCGTGTCGACGACCAGGGCAGGGGTCGGGAGGCCGGCGATGCTCGTCACGCGTGGGAGCATGGCACGACATGCCGACTCCTGCCGAAGAACGGACGCCGACCGATCGCGACTGGCACAGCGACGAGTTGCCGCCGCTCCCGCAACGCGACTTCCTCATTCCGGCCTCGCGGTGGGTCGAGGCGCCGCGCGAGCTGGTCGCGCTCGGTGCCGACATCGGTGTCGATCTCGTCGCGTTCAAGCGCCGGATCGGCAGGTATCTGTTGTGGCGCGCCGGGCCCGCCGTGAAAGCCGATGCGCGCTACATGGCTGTTGATGCCGACGACCTCGCCCGCCGATTCACGTACCGGCTGTTCCCCGACGGTTCGGGCGAGGGAGTGGGCCCGGACGGTCGCAGGCACACGCGATTTCGTACATGGAAGGAGGCGTTGCGTGACGACGCGTGACTCCCTTCCCGACCGACAGCGGGCCGACATTTCCTCGGGGCGCGGGAAGTCGAAGCGCCCTACGTGCCTGCGCCGTCTCCCGTAGCGCGCTCGCGGAGGAGGCGCCGCAGTGGCTTGCCGCTCGTGGTGCGCGGGATCTCCGCGATGGTGTGCGCGGCCCGGGGCAGCTTGGGTCCGCTGAGGCGCTCGCGCGCGAATTCGCGCAGCTCGGCGAGGGTCGGGGCGGGGCTCTCGGGGTGCGGAACGACGAAAGCGACGACCAGCTCACCCCATTCGTCGTCCGGAACGCCCACGACCGACACGTCGTGCACGCGCGGGTGTTGCGCGAGCACGGTCTCGACTTCGGTCGGGCTCACGTTGACACCGCCCGTGATGACGAGGTCCTTCACGCGATCGGTCACGTGTATCCGGCCGTCGTCGCCGATCGCGCCGATGTCGCCGGTGCGGAACCAGCCGTCCGAGTCGAACGCGGCCTGCGAGCGGATCGGGTCGAGTCGGTAGCCGCGCATCACCATGAGTCCGCGTACGAGAATCTCGCCGTCGACCGCGGTGTGCACCGCGGCGCCGTCGATCGGAGTGCCGTCGAGCGCAAAGCCTCCCCACGTCTCCGAAAGACCGTACGCGTCGATCACGTGGACGCCCGCATCCTCGGCGCGGGCTCGCAACGCGGGCGGGCAGGGCGCGCCGCCTGTTATCACCCAGCGAAAGTCGTGCAAGGGTGCGCCCGCGTCGAGCAACCGTCGGATCGTGGTGGGGACGAGAGAGACGATCGTCGTTCCTTCGGCACGCGCCGACTGCGCAACCCGTTCGACGTCGAAGCGCGCGTGCACCGTGCACGGCACTCCCGTCACGTACGAACGCCCCAGCGCGCCGAGGCTGGCGACGTGATGCAGCGGGAGGCATGCGAGCCAACGATCGCCCGGTCCCGCGTCGAGACCGGCGGAGTAGCCGCGGCCCATGGCGTCCATGCCCGCCCGGGTGAGCTCGACGCCTTTGGGCGCGCCTTCCGTCCCGCTCGTGACCACGACGGCCGCGGTGCCGGCCGGCGCAGGAACGCCGCCGGGGAAGACCGCGGGCGAGTCGTGCGGGCCGCCGCCGGTTCCGGCGACGACGTGTGTCGGTCGCAACCGTTCGAGCAGCGTCGTGATCTCGTCAGTCGTGAATGCGGGGTTGACCGGGAGGATCGCCCCGCCCTCGTCCCAGGCGCGCCGGGCCGCTTCCGCGAGGGGCTCCCCGGCGCCGACGAAGGCGATGACGTCGCACTCGTCGGCGGCACTCATCGGTGGGCGGCGCGGGTGGTGGTCATGCTCGGGTTGGGTCGGCCCGGCTCACGCTCGGTACCCTAACCGTAGGAGTGATCACTCCCAGAATCTCGTGCCCGCCTCGAACCTCCGGGAGGCCTCGTGGAGCCTGTTATCCGGCCCGGCGCCGTATGGAAGCCCGGCACTCCCGACGGCTTCGCCGACGTCACGTACGAGACCTCCGACGGCATGGCCAAGATCACGATCTGCCGGCCCGAGGTGCGCAACGCGTTCCGGCCGCAGACGCTGTTCGAGCTCCGAGACGCGTTCGAGCTCGCCCGCGACGACCCGGAGGTCGGTGTCGTCATCTTCACCGGCGAGGGTCCCGACGCGTTCTGCTCCGGCGGCGACCAGCGCGTCCGTGGCGACGACGGCTATCGCGACGAGAAGGGCATCGGCCGCCTCAATGTCCTGGATCTGCAGATCCAGATCCGCCGGCTGCCGAAGCCGGTAGTCGCGATGGTGGCCGGGTACGCGATCGGCGGCGGTCACGTGTTGCACATCGTCTGCGACCTCACCATCGCGGCCGACAACGCGCGGTTCGGTCAGACCGGTCCGCGCGTCGGTTCGTTCGACGGCGGCTTCGGCTCGGGCCTGCTCGCGCGCATCGTCGGTCAGAAGAAAGCGCGCGAGATCTGGTACCTGTGCGAGCAGTACGACGCGCCGGCCGCGCTCGACATGGGCCTCGTCAACAAGGTCGTCCCGCTCGCCGACCTGGAGGTCGAGACCGTCGCCTGGGCGCGCAAGATGTTGCAGCACTCGCCGCTCGCGCTCCGCATGCTGAAGGCCTCGATGAACGCAGCGGACGACGGCCTCGCGGGTATCCAACAGCTCGCGGGCGACGCCACGTTGCTCTACTACATGACCGAGGAAGCGCAGGAGGGCAAGAACGCGTACCTGGAGAAGCGCCGTCCGGAGTTCGAGCGCTTCCCGAAGCGCCCGTAACGACCCGCGCCTGACGACCCGCGCATGACGACCCGCGCATGACGACTGCGAAGCTCTGGTATCAGGGCGCGCGGCCGAAGAC
>JAUZEI010000307.1 GCA_030839105.1 Actinomycetota bacterium | reverse complement strand
GGAAGTTCGAACTTCATAGGTCATTCGGTGCGCGAGGGAGTGCGACCCCACGCCCTACGCGATCAGGACCCTTGCACCTGGGCTTTGAACTTCGAGCCCACGGAGAACTTCGCACTCTTGCGCTCCGGAATCTGCACCGGTTCACGCGTACGAGGATCCATACCCGTCCTCGCCTTGCGCAATGCCGGTGAGAACGTCCCGAAGCCCGGGAGTGTCACCTTTTCGCCCGCAGTGATCGCGGACTGAACCGAATTGATGAACGCGTTGAGCGCGCTCTCGGCATCTGTCTTGCTGAGGTTCGCGTCGGTCGCTATCGCGTCGACGAGCTCGCCTTTGTTCACGTAAACCTCCACGCACCGCGTGTGTGTTCGTGTAATGAGAACTTATTCACACACGTACGTCAAGCATTTCCCACGCAACGCGCGTAGGGTCCACCACTCGTTGCGCGACTCGTGCGAAAATTCTCGGATGCGCGCCGACGCGCATGAGCACTGCTCGATGTTCGCGCGCGCTCGACGCGCGTCACGCCTATGACAACGCTGCGCGACGGAACGTACGACGCGTTCATCATCTGGGCCGAAGAGCGCAACGGCGGCGTCGCGATCGAATGCACCATCACGTCCGGCGATGCGCGCGGCGACGTCATCAACATCGTGACCAGCAGTTTTGTCGCGCGCGATCCGCTTTCACTCGTCGGCTTGCCGTGCACGTTGATCGTGCGCGACAACGAGATCCGCATCGCGCAGTAGCGCGCGACGCATCGCGTCGGATGCGACTGACCGGACGGAACATCGACGCGTTCGCGACGTGGACCGGCGTTCGCGACTGCGCGCGCAGACCGCGCCGCGTACGCGAAGTGCGCGCACAGCGTGACGATGCGCCGCACGAAACAAATTGCAAAAAAGATGTGGCCCGAGCGCTTCTGCTCGGGCCACATGGGCACCCCGTACGGGATTTGAACCCGTGTTACCAGGATGAGAACCTGGCGTCCTAGGCCTCTAGACGAACGGGGCAAGTCAACGGCTGCGCTCGGGGGGGAGGAATCGAACCCCCAATTACAGGACCAGAACCTGTCGTGTTGCCGATTACACCACCCCCGAATGGGTGCCGTTACGACGCCGACGGGGCCGCCGCAACGGAGCGCACATTGTAGCCAAACCGGGCACGAGCCTCTCCACCTGGCGATGCCGGTCGAGCCGCCCATACCCGAAGATCCTTCCTGCCGCGACGCGGATCGTCTCGGTGACGAAACGCCTCCATTCGCCCGCGCCCTTGATCGGGCTCGTGCGCGTCGGCGAGGTCGCCGCCTTCAGGCCCACGTCGTGTGCGAGGTCCTCGATCCTCGCCGAGTGATACGGATCGGACACGAGTACGACACTCGTGAGCTTGCGCTCCTTCAAGAACCGCGACGCGGCGGCGAGCGACTGCCATGAGGTTCGGCCCGTGGTTTCTCGCAGCAGCGCGCGTTCGGGGACGGCGTGATCGTGCAGGTAGGTCGCGCCGACACTCGCTTCGGTGAAGCGGTCGCCCACTTGCTTCCCGCCGGTGACGACGACGACGGGTGCGATACCGCGGCGGTAGAGGTCGACGGCATGGTCGAGTCGGGCCGTGAGGATCTTTGACGGCCGTCCGTCGAACTGCGCCGCGCCGAGCACCACGATCGCGTCGGCCGGTCGGGCGTCGTCTCGACGCGCTGCCAACCACACCTGCACGAAGACGACGAGGAGATACGTGAGGAACAGAGCGAACAGCGCGATCGCGATGCGGAGCGCGATCTTGAGGACTCGCCTCACAATCGTTCGCGTACGGCCCGCAGTCGGGCGAGCGCGGACTCGCGCCCGAGGAGACCGGTCGAGTCGAACACCGGCAGACCCTGGCTCCGGCCTTCGATCGCCGTGTACAGGACGTGCATGACCTTGCCCGGTTTGATCCCGAGCGCTTCGATCGCCGGACGGGGATCGATCTCGCGCGTCCATTCGCACGTCTCGACGAACGCGATCACGGCGTCGAGGATGTCGGTGACGCGCTCGACCTTGGTCAGCTTCTCCCATGACGGGGGATCGATCTCGAGCTCGTCGTCGGCAGTGAAGAGGAACTCCATCTGGTCGGCGATCTGGACAAGCGTCGTGGAACGCACCTGCGCGAGCTGCACCGCGGCTTCGAAACGCGGGATCTCGAGCCGCTCGCCGAACCGGCTCCGGGCGAACGGCAGCACGGCCGAGACCAACTCCGCAAGCGGCATGGCCCGGATGTGCTCCCCGTTCATCCACTCGAGCTTCTTGGGGTCGAACGTCGCGCTCGACGTGTTCACCCGTTCGAGCTCGAACGCGCCGACCAGTTCGTCGACGGTCAGGATCTCGCGCCCGTCTTCCGGTCCCCATCCGAGCAGCGCGAGGTAGTTGAGCAGAGCCGTGGAGAGGTAACCGGCGTCGCGGTACTCCTCCACCGACACCGCGCCGTGCCGCTTCGAGAGCTTCCCGCCACCCGGCCCCAGGATCAGCGGCATGTGCGCGTACACCGGTTGATCGTCGTGGCCGAGCGCGCGCCGCAGCGCGAGCACGCGGTGCGTGGAGTCGATGAGGTCCTCGCCGCGCAGCACGTGGGTGATCCCCATGGCGAGGTCGTCGACCGCGTTGGCGAGGAAGAACACCGGTGTGCCGTTCGACCGGACGATCACGAAGTCGGAGATCGTCGACCATTCGACCGAGACCTCGCCGCGGATGAGGTCGGTGAACGTGCTCCGACCGTGGTCCGGCGTTCGGAACCGAATCGACGGCTGGCGGCCTTCGGCGACGAGCACCGTACGCTCGTCCGTGGTGAGATTGCGGCAGTGACCGTCGTAGCCCGGCGGACGCCCGGCTTTCATCGCGGCTTCGTTGCGTTCGCGGACCTCGGCTTCGGTGCAGAAGCACTCGTACGCGTGCCCTTCCTCGACCATCCGCCCGGCGGCCGCGAGGTAGGTGTCGAAGCGGGCGCTCTGCAGGAACGGTCCTTCGTCCCAGTCCAGCCCCATCCAGCGCAGGACCTGTTCGATCTGATCGACCGACTCCTGGGTGGAGCGCGCCACGTCCGTGTCTTCGATACGGAGGATGAACGTGCCGGCGACGTGGCGCGCGTGCAACCAGTTGTAGAGCGCCGTACGCACGCTGCCGATGTGCAGAAAGCCGGTCGGTGCGGGCGAGAAGCGGAGCCGAACGTCGGTCATGGGCCCGCGAGTCTACGAGGGCACCCGAGAACCGCGATCAGGGTTCCAGCGCGAACAGCTGCCAGCGTTCCGGCACGCCCTTCAGCTCGTACTCTCCGCGGTCGGCGAATCGCGCTTCCGAACCGCCGACGAGATCGCGGACCGTCCGGGAGACGAACACCTCGCCCGGTCCCGCCGCGGCTGCGACCCGGGCCGCGATGTGCACCGCGAGGCCGGCGAGATCGTTCCCGCGCCGTTCGCACTCACCGGTGTGCACGCCGGTACGAACCTCGACCTGCGCGCCCGCCGCGTCGACGATTGCACGCGCACAACGCACCGCCTGCGTCGGGCTCTCGAACGCGGCGAGAAACCCGTCACCAGTCGTGTTGACCTCGCGTCCGCCGTACCGCCGCAACTCGGTGCGAACGATCGCGTCGTGGTTCTCGAGCCGCGCTCTCCACGCCTGGTCACCCATTGCAGCCGCGAGGCGGGTGGAGTCGACGATGTCGGTGAACACCACCGTGGTGAGCACACGTTCTCCGCCGCCGGTCCGCTGACCGGTCAGGAACTCCTCGACCTCGTCGAGTATCGCGTTGCCGTCGCCCGACCAGGGGACCTGATCGGCGCCCGGCAGCTCGACGTACTTGGCGCCCGCGATGTTCTCGCCGAGGTATCTGCCGCATCCCACAGGGGTGAACACGTTGTCACGGCGATGGATGACCAGCGTCGGTGCACCAACCCGCGGCAGGAGCTCGCGCACGTCGGCGAGCGCAGTGGCGCGTAGCAACGCGAGCGCCGTTGCCGGGCTCGCACCCCGGCGTGACGACCGCACCCACCATTCACCGAACGCGGCATCGTTCTGCAGTGAGGGCGCCATCACCGCGCGGTCGTCGCCCCCGTCGAACCTCCACTCGGCATCGGGGTCGGTGTTCGTCTCGAGGAACGACATGACAAGCCCGGGCGGGTGCCCGTGCGGGTAGTCATGGTCGTTCAGCATGCGTGCGTAGCCGTTGACGAGGATCAACCGATCGACGCGTTCCGGCGCCATAGTTGCGAGCGTGACCGCTATGGGGACGCCGCCGTCGTCGGCGAGCAGGGTCGCCCGCGCCATACCGATGGTGTCGAGCACGGCGAGTGCGTCCCGAGCGATGTCGGCGACTGTGATGCCCGAAACGACGTCGACCGGATCCGAAAGTCCGACGCCGCGGGAGTCGAAGCGGACGAGCCGGCAGAACGACGCGAGCCGGCGTTCGTATCCCGCCGCGTGCGGCTCTTCCGCGAGGGATTCGGTCGCGAGCGTGTAGGCCGACAACCCGAGGACGTCGATCGGACCGACTCCGGAAACGGAATAGGCGATGTGCGCGCCCCCGTTCTTCGCGTAGCCCGACGTCGCTGCCATCTCATCCGCCGAGCAGGCGCTTGGCGATGACCACTCGTTGGATCTGGTTCGTGCCTTCGTAGATCTGGGTGATCTTCGCGTCGCGCATGAACCGCTCGGCGGGAACGTCCTTCGTGTAGCCGATGCCACCGAGGAGCTGTACGCAATCGGTCGTCACGCGCATCGCAGTATCCGACGCGAACAGCTTCGCCATCGAGGAGGCACTCGCGGTCTGCGGGGTTCCGCCCCGCCCGTCGTCGAGCAGCGCACACGCGCGGTAGACGAGCAGGCGCGCGGCGTCGACTGCGGTGGCCATGTCGGCGAGCATGAACTGCAGGCCCTGGAAGTCGCCGATCGGACGCCCGAACTGCTTGCGCTCCTGGACGTAGCTCGTCGCGAGGTCGAGCGCACCCTGCGCGATACCGAGCGCCTGCGCGCCGACGAGCGGACGGGAACGATCGAGCGCCCCCATCGCGTACGAGAACCCCTGCCCCGCCCGACCGATCAGGTTCTCGGCCGGCACGACACAGTCGTCGAGAACGATCTCGCCCGTCGGCGAACCCCGCACGCCCATCTTGTGCTCGAGCTTCGAGACCGAGAAACCGGCAAAGTCCTTCTCCACCACGAAGCAGCTCATGCCGCGATGGCCCGCGTCGGGATCGGTCTTGGCGAAGACCGTATAGAAGTCGCTGACGCCCGCGTTCGTGATCCAGAGCTTCCGGCCCGTGAGCACGTAGTTGTCGCCGTCGCGCACGGCTCTCGTGCGCATACCGGCAACGTCGCTGCCGGCATCCGCCTCGGAAAGGCAATAGGAGGCCTGGCACTCCCCGCTCGCGACCCGCGCCACGTACTTTCGCGCCAGCGTCTCGCCGCCGTGATCGATCACCGGCGTCATCGCGAGTTTGGAGATGAACGTGAACAGGGACGACGACGCGCACACCCTCGCGACCTCTTCGACACAGAGCGCGTGTGCGAGGAAGCCTGCACCCTGGCCGCCCTCGGCTTCGGGGAAGGCGAGGCCGGCGAATCCCGCGGCGCGCCACGCGTGCCACGAGTCCCACGGGTACTCCTCTTGTTCGTCGGCGCGGGCCGCGTTCGGAGCGATCTTGTCCTCCGCCAGGCGCCGGACCGATGCCCGCAACTCCTCGAGGTCGTCGGACAGGGTGAAGCTGGTCAACAGCGGACCTTTCGCGGCGACGATCGAACGGGCGCTAGCCCGATGCGGCGAGCGACGACGGCAGCGAGGACCGCCAGGCCTCGACCGCGCCGGACGCCTGCGCCGAGCGCGATTGCAACAGCGAATCCGGAACCGCGTCGACCAAGGCGCGGCGGCGCCGGTAGTTGTGCGCGGCCTCGTGCACGAGCGCCGAGCGGACCTTCATGAAGTCTTCGCTCGCCGTGCCGTCGTAGCCCAACAGTGCGATCGCGGCATCGATGTCGCCGATCACCGGGGCGCGGCCGAACAACGCCGCGCGCTTCCCCGCGATCTCGGCGATCACGGCCACGACATCGTCGACGTGTTCGAACGGTCCGAGCCGGAGCCGGTCCTTCGCCCGCTGGGCAAGTGTGTACGCGTAGCCGACGTTCGGTCCCGGGCGGCCGAACAGTGCACCCTCGGGCTGATCCGGGCCGAGGTCGCCGGGGCGGTCGGGTCGCCAGTCGGTCGCGGGTGGGAGGGCGATGCCGGGCGGGAGGTTCTGCTGCTGGCGGGGCCGTGCACTCGGATCGGCGGGAACGAACGGGTCGGTCGGCACGGAAGCCGACATTACCGGAGCCGGATCGGAGGCCGACCCGACCCGACCCGCGGGTGACGGCGCCCGGTGACAGCGCCGATGCGATCAGGTGCCGGCGACCTGGGCCCGCAACAGACCGAAGTGGATCGAGTCGAGCAAGGCCTGCCACGACGCCTCGATGATGTTCTCGTTCACCCCGATGGTCGTCCAGGTGCCGTTGCCGTCGGTGGAGTCGATCAGCACCCGGGTGGCCGCGCCGGTCCCCTTGTTCGTGTCGAGCACGCGCACCTTGTAGTCGGTGAGATGCACCCGTTCGAGCGCGGGGAAGTTCCCGTCGAGCGCGCTGCGCAGCGCGGTGTCGAGCGCGTTCACGGGACCGTTGCCCTCGGCGGTCGCGACCACCCGGCGCCCACCGATGTGGACCTTGACCGTCGCCTCGGTCATCACCGTCGCCGAGGTCTTGTCGGTGAGCGTGTCGACACCGAGCATGTCGTCGGTGATCACGCGGAACGACTCGACGCGGAACCAGTTCGGTTCCCATCCCGCCGCGCGCCGCATCAGCAATTCGAGCGACCCGTCGGCAACCTCGAAGTGATAGCCCTCGTGCTCGAGTCGTTTCAATGTCTCGACCACGTCGGCGAGTTGCGGGCCGTCGAGGGAGAGACCCAGCTCCTTCGCCTTCAGCCCGAGCGTCGACTTGCCGGCGAGCTCGGAGACGACGAAGCGCGTGCCGTTGCCAACCACTTCCGGCGACACGTGCTCGTAGGCGTCGGGACGTTTCGCGATCGCGCTGGTGTGGAGCCCGGCCTTGTGCGCGAACGCGGAGTGCCCCACGTACGCGGCCTGCGGGTTGAGCGGCATGTTCACGAGTTCCGCAACGTGGTGCGCCACCGGCGTGAGCCGTTCCAGACGGTCACGCGGAATCGTCTCGTAGCCCATCTTCAACGTGAGATTCGGGATGATCGTGGTGAGATTGCAGTTGCCCGTGCGTTCGCCGTAACCATTGATGGTTCCCTGCACCTGCGTCGCGCCGCCGCGTACACCGGCCAGCGCGTTCGCGACGCCCGTGCCCGCGTCGTCGTGCAGATGCACCGCGACCTTCACGTCGCCTCCGAAGTACTTCACGACCTGGGCGACGGCGGCTTCGACGTCGTTCGGCAGCGCGCCACCGTTGGTGTCGCACAACACGAGGTGGCTCGCGCCGTTCGTCGCCGCCGATTCGAGCACGCGCAGCGAGAACTCGGGATTCCGGCGGAAGCCGTCGAAGAAGTGCTCGGCGTCGAACAGCACGTTCATGCCGGAACGCCGGAGGAACTCGACGGAGTCGCCGACCATGGCGACGCCCTCGTCGAGCGTGGTGCCGAGTGCTTCGGTGACGTGGTAGTCCCAGCACTTGCCAACGATGCACACGGTTCCGACGTTGGCTTCCACAAGGTGGCGCAGTGTGTCGTCGCTGTCGACGCGGCCCTTCGGTCGCCGGGTCGAGCCGAACGCCACGAGCGTGCTGATCTCGAGCTCCAACTCGGCGGGGGCGCGCCGAAACAGCTCGTCGTCCTTCGGGTTCGCGCCGGGCCAGCCGGCTTCGATGAAGTCGACTCCGAGCCAGTCGAGCTGCTCCGCGATCCGCAGCTTGTCCTCGACCGTGAGCGAGATCCCCTCGAGCTGCGAGCCGTCCCGCAACGTCGTGTCGTAGATCTCGATCTTCTTGTCGGCTCCTCCGTTCTGCGCCTGGCTCATACTCATGCGGCTCCGACCTCCGGCCCTCGATCACCCGTGCCGCGCGCGACAACGTCCGGGCCTCCGTTCTGCGCCTGGCTCATACGACTTCGCACCAGTCCTTGTACTTGTCGATCTCGCCCCGCACGGCCTTGGCGTATTCGTTCGCAATGACCTTCGTCATCGGCCCGGGGCACGGGATCGCGCGGTCGTCGACCGAGTTCACCGCGCTCACCTCGGCCGCGGTACCGCAGACGAACATCTCTTCGGCCACGTAGAGGTCGCTGCGCGAGAGGTCGTCGACGCGAACCTCGAAACCGTGGTCGCGGGCGATCGTGGTCACGGAGTCCTGCGTGATACCCGGCAGCGCACCGGCGGAGACGGGCGGAGTGATGAACACACCGCGCCGCGCCGCAAAGATGTTCTCGCCCGTGCACTCCGAGACGAGTCCGTCGGGGTTGAGCATGATCGCCTCGTCGTACCCGGCTTTCAGTGCCTCGACCTTGGCGAGGGACGAGTTCACGTAGTTCCCAGTGGTCTTCGACAACGGCGGCATGGTGTTGTGATCGTGGCGCGTCCAGCTGGAGATCTTCATGCGCACGCCCTTGGAGACCGCGTCGTCGCCGAGGTACGCGCCCCAGGGCCAACACGCGATGGCGACGTCGACCTCACACGGAAGCGTGTTGAGACCCATCTCGCCGTAGCCGTAGTACGCGATCGGGCGGATGTAGCACGAAGGCAGCCCCGTCGCGCGCACGGTGTCCTTGGTCGCCTGTACGAGCTGTTCGGGCGTGTACGGGATGTCCATCATCATGATCGCCGCGGAGTCGAAGAGGCGGGCGATGTGCTCGGTCAGCCGGAAGACCGCAGGCCCGCGCTCGGTCTCGTATGCGCGGATCCCCTCGAACACTCCGGTGCCGTAGTGCAAGGTGTGTGTGAGGACGTGGACCTGGGCGTCGGCCCAGGGGATGAGCTCGCCGTTCATCCAGATCTTCTCGGTCGGCGTGATGGGCATCGTGGTGCCTTTCGTCGTGCAGCGGCGTCAGCAGGCGGCGGCGATTGCGTCGCCGATCTCTGTCGTCGTGCCCTTTACATCGTCGGTCGTGTCCAAAGCCTTCTGAATTCGGGCGACAGCTTGGCCCTCGTCCAGGAAATCGCACATCATCGCGGCCGAGATCACGGCGGCCCGGGGGTCGGCCCGGCCGGTACCGGCGATGTCGGGGGCGGAGCCGTGGACCGGCTCGAACAGCGACGGACCGGTGCGGGCGGGGTTCAGGTTGGCGGACGCGGCCCGACCGATCCCACCCGCGATCGCGCCGCCGAGATCGGTGAGGATGTCGCCGAAGAGGTTGTCGGTGACGATCACGTCGTAGCGCTGCGGGTCCTGCACGAAGTAGATGCACGCAGCGTCGACATGGTTGTACGCGGTCGCGACGTCGGTGAAGTCGCGGGCCGCCTCGTCGAAGGTGCGCTGCCACAGGTCGCCCGCGAACGTGAGCACGTTGGTCTTGTGCACGAGGGTCAGATGCTTCGGGTCGCGCGACCGAGCGAGGTCGAACGCGAACCGGATGCAACGCTCGACGCCCATGCGCGTGTTCACGGAACCCTGAGTCGCAACCTCGTGGGGCGTGCCCTGGCGCAGGAACCCACCCTCACCGGCGTATGTGCCTTCGGTGTTCTCCCGTACGACCATGAAGTCGACGCCGTCGTTGTGGCGGCCGGGCCCGGCTTTGAACGGTCGAAGGTTCACATACAGATCGAGCGCGAAGCGCATCTTCAACAACAGGCCACGTTCCAGCACACCCGGCGGCACCTCCGGCGTGCCGACCGCGCCGAGCAGGATCGCGTCGAACCCGCGGAGTTCGTCGAGCACGGAATCGGGCAAGACCTCGCCCGTCGCCAGATAACGCCGACCGCCGAGGTCGTAGTCGACGGTGTCGAGGTCGACGCCCGCGGCCCGCACGACCTTCAAGGCTTCACCGATGACCTCGGGGCCGATGCCGTCTCCGCCGATGATCCCGACCCGATGGGCCACGGTACGTCCTTTCCGAAAAGGGGCTCGGTCACGAAAAAACCGCCCACGCTGGCGTGGACGGTTGGAGCGAACGCCGGGGCGGCGTTCGCTTATCGAATGACGACGACCGAGAAGTGCACGAACATGAGGGCTCCATGGTCGCAGCAGATCACAACGATGTCAAACCACCGACACCGGCGTCGTGTCCCCGTCCGCGCGAAAAGTGTCGGTCTTCGACGGATTCGGCCGACCTCCCGAAGTACCCTGCCCGTCCATGGCCGAGCCCCACCTTTCGCCCCAGGCCCACGCACGGCTCGTGGCGGAACTGGAAGAACGCACGACGTCGCGCCGGCGCGAGCTCTCCTTGGCGATCGAGCGCGCGCGCGAGCACGGCGACATCAAGGAAAACGCCGACTACGACGCCGCGAAGAACGAGCAGGGCATCAACGAGGCCCGCGTCCGTCAGCTCGAACAGATGTTGGCGAATGCCGTCGTGATCGATTCGAGCACCGCCGGCGACGTGGTCGAGGCGGGAACCGTCGTCGACCTCCGGTACAAGGACGACGACGACATGCTCACCTATCTCGTCGGTTCGATCGAGGAACGCAACGAGAAGTACGACGTGTTGTCGACGAACTCCCCGATCGGGATGGCGATCCTCGGTAAGAAGCCGGGTGACACGGTCACCTACCAGGGCCCGAAGCGCGAGATGTCCGTGACCGTCGTGGCCGTCCGACTTCCCGACTGACGACTAACCGGCGCCCGCCGGCCGGCGACCCCAGCCGCCCCCGCCCGGGGTCAGGATCCGCAGCACGTCACCGGCATGCAGCGCGATCGTGCATTTGTCCGCCAGGTGCTCGGCGCGGGTCGCATCGCCCGCGGGGAGCAACCAGTTCTCGCCGACCGCACCCGGTTCACCGCCCGCGATTCCCCACGGCGGCGTCACGCGCCGCTCCGTGATCAGCGAGAGCGTCGCGTCCTCGAGCACCTCGATCTCGCGCACGATGCCCTCACCGCCGGCGGCCGCACCCGCGCCGCCGCTTCCGGACCGGAGCGCGTAGCGCCGTACCCGCATCGGATAGGCACGTTCGAACGCCTCGACCGGCGTGTCGCGGGTGTTGGTCATCGCCGTGTGCACACCGTTCATGCCGGGACGACCGTCCGGCCTTCCGCCCTGACCGCCGCCGATGGTCTCGTAGTACACCCACCCGTCGCCGCCGATCAGCACGTTGTTCATCGTTCCCTGCGACGCGCCGCCCACCCGTTCGGGCACAGCCTGCGCGAGGGCGCCGAGACAGACGTCGGCGACGCGCTGGCTCACTTCGACGTTGCCCGCCCCCACCGCGACGGGCATGCGCGCCGCGACAATGGAACCGGGCGACGCGAGGACGTTCAGGGCTCGGAGCACGCCGCCGTTCGCGGGAAGGTCCGGATCGACCACCGACCGGAGAGCGAAGACGACCGCGCTCACGGTCACCGCCTCGACCGCGTTCACCGAGCCCGCGCGTTGCGCGTCGGTGCCGGCGAAGTCGAACGTGATCGTGTCGCCGTGCACCGTGACCTTCACGCAGATGCGCGCCGGCGACGAGTCGCCGGGACCACCGGTGGAGTCGAGCACGTCGTCGAACGAGTACTCACCATCGGTGAGCGCGTCGATCGCGGCACGCACCCTTCGCTCGCCGTAGTCGACGATCTCCGTGAAGACGTCGGGGCCGACATCGAGGTCCCGGAGCCGGGCGATACCGAGCCGGTTCGCGCCGACCTGCGCGTCGAGGTCGCCCCGCCGCTCCTCGGGCGTGCGCGACGACGCGACCACCAACGCTTCGACCTCGGGCGTCCAGCGGACGGGCGGGATCCGGAGGCCCTCCTGGAAGATCTCCGTTGCCTCGGGAGGCAACGAGCCCGGAGCCATCCCGCCGATGTCGGCGTGATGCGCGCGGTTCGCCGCCCACCCGATCAGCGTCCCGTCGCCGGCGTGCGCGGGCGCGACGAACGTGATGTCGTTGAGATGGGTCCCGCCCGCGAACGGATCGTTGACGACGATCTGCTCGCCCGGCCGCATCACCGAACCGGCACCGTCGATCGCGGCGCGCACCGCGGCGGGCATCGAGCCGAGGTGCACGGGAATGTGCTCGGCTTGGGCGAGCAAGGTTCCGTCGGGCGCGAACAGCGCGCAGGAACAGTCGGCACGCTCCTTGATGTTGGGGCTGTACGCGGCCCGGCGGAGCACGGCGCCCATCTCGTCGGCGACGCCCGAGAGTCGCGAGATCCACACCTGCAGCGTCGCCGGGTCCATCGTCATGTCTCGCGCCGGACGATCCACGCGCCGAGCTCGCGCGGTTGGGCGTTCCAGCCGTCGGGGATCCACACCGTGCAGTCGGGCTCGGACACGACGGCCGGACCGACGACACGTCGCCGTTCGATCTCGGGAAGGTCCCCGATCCGCAACGGCGCGGCGATCGACGCGCGCGCCCGCACCGCGATCACTTCGACCGGGGCGCCCGGACGCACGTGGCCGTTCCGCCGCTCGTGCTCGGCCGCGAAGTCGTCCGGCGTCGGAACGGTGAGCTCGTGACTCTGGCCGACGTACCGGCAGTCGACCGCGGTCTGCACCACCGCACCCGCGCCGACGAGCGCACGCGCTTCGTACTCGACCGCGGTGAGCGCATCCGCGAGGGAGCCGTCGGTGAGGCTCCGGACCACCTCCCGCGCCTTGGGCGCGCAGAGCAACCCCGCCGCGGAGCACACGCCCGCGCGCGGCGGGATGATCACCGCGCGCATGCCGAGCGCATCGGCGATCGCGCACGCGTGCAACGGTCCGGCACCGCCGAACGCGACAAGTGCGAGATCCCGCGGGTCGATGCCGCGCTCGACGGTGACCACCCGGACCGCCCGCTCCATCGCGGCATCGACCACGCGCACCACCCCTTCCGCCGTGACGCCGGCCCGCTCGAGCGCGCGGCGGGCGGCGTCCACGTCGAGTCGCCCGAGGTCGGGGAATGCGGCGTCGACCGGGATCCGGCCGAGCACCAGATCGGCATCGGTCACCGTCGGTTCGTCGCCCCCGCGGCCGTAACACACGGGCCCGGGCACGGCGCCTGCACTGCGCGGGCCTACGACCAACGCGCCGCCGGCGTCGAGCCGCGCGATCGAGCCGCCGCCCGCACCGACGGTGTGGACGTCGAGCGCGGGCAGCCGGATCGGAAAACCCGCGACGATGCGCTCCGCGGTCGGTTCCGGCGTGCGGCCGCGGATCAGGCAGACGTCGGTGCTCGTCCCTCCCATGTCGAAGCTGACCGCGTCGGCGAAGCCGCAGGCAGCCGCGATCTCCGCGGCGGCGCGCACTCCACCCGCCGGACCGGACAGCAGCAGCGAAGCCGCCAACCGCGCACCCGCGGCGACCGGTACCAGCCCGCCCGCCGACGTCATCACCAGTGCCTCGGGAGCGAACGCGGCCAGCTGCATCAGATACGGAGCGCACACCGGTTCCAGAAATGCCTCCACGACGGTGGTCACCATGCGTTCGTATTCGCGGAACTCCGGGCTGACCTCGTGCGAACAGACCACGAGCTCCGATCGCGTTTTTCGCAACGCGTCCGCGACGGCGTGCTCGTGCCGCGGATCCACATCGGAATGCAGCAGGCAGACCGCGATCGCGTCGACCGCCGCGCGAATTTCCGGAAGCAATCCGTCGAACGTTTCTATCTCGACGCCGCGCGCGTCGAGCCGGCCCGACACCTCGAAACGCAACCTCCGGGGAACGATCGGCACGGGCCGGTCGACGAACGGGTCGTACAGCGACGGTCGCACCTGGCGCGCGATCTCGATCTCGTCGACAAACCCGCGCGTCGCGATCAGCGCTACGCGCGCACCGCGCCGCTCGAGCAACGCGTTCGTCGCCACCGTCGTGCCGTGCGCGAGCACATCGACGAGATCCGCCGCGTCGACGGCCCCGATGGCACGCTCGACGGCGCGCGCCGGATCATCCGGCGTCGAGGCGACCTTGGCGACACGGCCGTCGGCGGCTACGACATCGGTGAAGGTTCCACCGCTGTCGATCCCGATGCGCACACAACGACGCTACTCAGGGCGCCGTGGTGCACCTTCCGGCGGCCCGACTACGAGAGCACGACCTCGCGCGACTGCATGAGGTAGCCGCGCGAGCGAACCGTGCGGATCTCGAGCCCGACCGGCGCGATGCGTCGGCGCAGGCGGAGCACATGCACGTCGAGCGCGTTGCGCGTCGGCACTCCCGCGGGCCACGCCCGGTCGGCGAGCATCTCGCGTGTCACCACCGCGCCGAAGCGGTCGAGCAGCACACCGGCGAGCGCCTGTTCCACCGGCGACAGCGACACCCAGGCATCGCGGTGATGGAGCAACCCGTCCTCGTCGAGCAGCGGCCTGACCGCATGCTGACCGGAGCGGAGCACGAGGGCATGCCTTCGGGCATCCACCTCCCACTCGGGTGCCCCCGAGGTCACCCAGTCCTCGAGGCAGTCGATGGGCAACGGCAACTCGCCATCGCCATCGGCTACCACGAGCAATCGCGGAATGCGCATCTCCCGAAGCTCAGCGAGACGCTGTGCATCGGCCGGCCAGCGGACCACCTCGACGTTCACGGACCCGACGGTAGGGCGACTTTGTTACGCCCCTGTTACCCCGCCGTGACGTGCGGAGGGTTGCCGGAACCGCGCAGCGTGGCACCGAGAGCCGCGGCCGCCCCCGTCACGGCCGCAGCCAATCGCCGGCCCGGGTTCTGCCCCAGGCGGTCGATCGGGCCACTCACGCTGACCACGGCGGCAACCGTGTCCGGGCCGTCGAACACGGGCGCGCTCACGCTCGCGACCCCCGCCTCGCGCTCTCCCACGCTCGCGGCCCACCCCCGCTTGCGAATCGCGGCGAGCTCCCGGGGCTCGACCTCGAATCGCGTTGCGTCGGCGGCCCACGCCAGGAGCACCTTTCCGCCCGAGCCGCGGTCGATGGGCAGGACCGCGCCGAGCGGCACCGTGTCCCGCAGCCCGCTCGGCCGCTCGTACACCGCGACACACACGCGGTGGTCGCCCTCCCGGAGGTAGAGCTGCGCGCTCTCGCCCGTCTCCTCGCCCAGACGCACGAGCGCCGGGCGACCTGCGTCGGGCAATCCTCGACCCGCGACCGCGCCCCACGCCGCGAGGCGCCGCCCGAGCACGAACCGACCGTCGCCGTCGCGCGCCACGACACCATGGCGTTCCAGCGCGACCGCGAGCCGGTACGCCGTCGGGCGGGCGAGGTCCGTTTCACGCTGT
>JAUZEI010000305.1 GCA_030839105.1 Actinomycetota bacterium | reverse complement strand
ACGCGGCGGCGTCGATGACCTCGCCCGCCTTCGAGAGATCGCGCAGCTTGGCAGAAACCGTGTTCGACGCCGAGTATCCGGTCACCTTGAAGTTCTTGTCGAAGTTCGGCGAGACGTTGAGGTCGATCGTCTGGATGTCCTTCGCAGCGACGCCTTGTGCCTTCAGGGCCGAGATGAGTTGGCTGGCGCGGTCGTTGTTGTGTTGCAGCGCAGCCTGCGCGGAGGGATCGATCGTCTGCACGCCCATCGTGACCGTCATCACGTCCGGCGTTCCCTTGACCTCACCGTGCCCGGCGACGTTGATGCTCGGGCCGGTAGTGGTGGACGACGGAGTCGCCGCGGTCAGCTGTACCGGCGTGGCGGTCGGCTTCGAGCTGCCGTTGCTGCAACCGGCGACCCCGATCGCGATCGCGGTCGCGGTCGCAACCGCGACGGCCTTGGTGAGCCCGCTCATGGATGTCCCTTTCGTCGGAGGATCTCGCAGTCCGACGACGGCAACGGCGGCTGCAGTTCCCGTTAGGGTCAGATCCGTGCGCAGCCGCTACGTAAAGACCAACGGGATCCGTCTCTTCTGCCTCGAGGCGGGGCCGGCGGACGGGCCGCTCGTGCTGTTGCTGCACGGTTTTCCCGAGCTCGCCTACTCGTGGCGCCATCAGGTCGCGACGCTCGGCGACGCGGGCTTCCACGTCATCGCGCCGGACCTGCCCGGGTACGGGCGCAGCGACAAGCCCGACGTGACCTACGACTGCGAGTGGATCAACGCGTGTCTCATCGGCGTGCTCGACGAAGTCGGATGCACGCGCGCCGTCGTCGCGGGCCACGACTGGGGCGGCCTCCTCGTATGGATCATGGCGCGCCGGTATCCCGATCGCCTGGCCGGTGTCATCGGTGTCAACACGCCGGACCTTCCCCGTTCCGCGATCCCGCCGGTGCAACTCCTGCGCCAGATCTTCGTCGACACGCCGATCTACATCATCCAGTTCCAAGACCGCGGTGTCGCGGAATGGATGCTCGGTTCCTGGGGGCGTGGCGCCGACGACTTCGTCGAGATGATCTTCGGCGCGACCACGCAGAACCCCGACGCGTTCCCGCCCTCCGTGCTCGACGTGTACAAGGACGCGTTCCGGCCGATCGGCGCGCTGACGCCGCCAATCGAGTACTACCGGAACATGGATCGCAACTGGGAGCTCACCACCGCGATCGCGGATCGAACAGTCGACGTTCCGTGCCTGATGATCTCGGCCGAGAACGACCCGGTGTTGACGCCCGCGATGACCGCGGGCATGGAAGAACGCGTGCCCGACCTCGAGCGCGTGATCATCGAGAACTGCGGTCACTGGACGCAACAGGAACGCCCGGAGGAGACGTCGCGAGCCATGCTCGCGTACCTCCGTCGCCTCCCACCCTGGCAGTAGAGCGCGCCAAACCCACAAACTGTTTGCAACATTTCCGACCCCCCGGAGTCGATTTTGTTGCAAACAGTTTGCAACAAAGGGGGCGTGTACGGGTCTGTTTCGTTGCGAACTGTTTGCAACCTGGGGACGTACGATCACGCGGTGGTGGACGATCCGATATCTACGCACGGCGCGCTCTTCGAACGGGACGGGGCGCGCTACGTGCCGACGCAGCTCGCGCGGGGGCCGTGGAGTCCGAAGGCACTGCACGGCGGCGCGCCGAGCGCGCTGTTCGCGACCGTCTGCGAGATGCACGACCCCGGTCCGGCCGCGTTCGTCGCGCGTCTCACGGTCGAGCTCCTGCGGCCGGTTCCCCTTGCACCACTCGAGATGAAGGTGCGCACGATGCGGCCCGGGCGCAAGGTGCAGTGGATCGAAGCGATGTTGCTCGCCGAGGGTGAGCACGAGGTGGCGCGCGCGACGGTTCTGAGGATCCGCTCGGACGACGTCGACACGAGTGGTTCGGTGCATCCCGTGGTCGACGCGCCGCCGCCGTTCGACTCCGCCGACGCGCAGAAGTTCCCGTTCGGTGAGGGCGCCATCGGGTTCTGGAACGTGCACGACGTGCGACTCGTGGAAGGCACGTGGACGGAACCCGGACCGGGCATCGCGTGGTTCCGGTTGAAGTGCCCGGTCGTCGCGGGTGAGCCGATCTCCCCGATCGCGCGCGTCGCGGCGGCCGCCGACTTCGGCAGCGGCGTGTCGAACCCGGTGCGGCTGACCAACGCCAACGCGATCAACCCCGAGCTGACCGTCCACGTCCACCGCCACCCGAGGGGGGAGTGGGTGTGTCTCGAGTCCGGTGCATGGGCGCAACCCCACGGGGTGGGGATGGCCGACACGCGCCTGCACGACGAGCACGGCCCGATCGGCAGGGGCGTGCAGTCGCTGCTCGTCGAACCCGCGTCCAGGTTGACGATGGAGCTCTGACTCGGGTCAGTCGTCCTCGGACTTGCGCTCGACGTCGGTCGCCCACAGCTCGAACTCGCCGTTGCGGTAGACGAGCGCGGCGGGCCGGCCCGCGAGCGGCGGGCGCAGGTCGCCCCGGCCGCGGTCGACGCGGACGGAGATCGTCCGCCGGCCCGAGGCCGTCAGCATCGTCACCCGGTCCGAGCCGCCCCACTTGAACGCGGACGCGGGCATCGCGAGCGCCTGGTACTGGGAGAACTTCGGCTGCTTCCCGGCCCGGCGGCGCAGCGACTCCTCGACCCGATCGGACACCGGGCGCACGAGCAGATCGGGCAGCTTCGCCTTCTCGACCTCGGCCTTCACGATGTCGCGCAGCGGGACACCCTCGAACACGTTGCTCTGCAACGCGGCGGCCCGCGCCGCATTGCTGGTGCGGTTGACGCGCTCCAACGTGGCGATGAGCAGCTTGTGCTGATCGGCATCGGGGAGCAGCTCGACTTCGTCGACGGTCGCCATGACGCCGAGCATGGTACCGACGGCTCTCGCATCGGCCGTCCGCATAAGGGCTTCGAGGCCTCGTTCGGGCGGTCGCACATTCTCGGATAGCTAATATCCGGGTTATGCGAATGTCCGACGGCGTCGAATGGGGTGTGCACGTCTGTGTGTTGCTCGCGGGGCTGCCCGAAGACGCCGCGCTCCCGGCCGGGAAGCTCGCCGAGTACCACGGCGTCCCGGCCGCGTACCTCGCCAAGCACCTCCAAGCCCTGGCGGGCGCCGGCGTACTGCAGACGGTGAAAGGCGCGCGCGGTGGCTACCGGCTCGCGCGCCCGGCCGCGCAGATCACGGTCCTCGACGTCGTCGAGGCGATCGACGGCGACGAGTCGGCCTTCCGCTGCGGCGAGATCCGCCGACGCGGCCCGATGGCGATGCCGGCTCGTGAGTACACGAAGCCCTGCGGTATCCACCAAGCGTTCATGCGGGCCGACGAGGCCTGGCGCTCGGAGCTGGCCTTGTCGACGATTGCCGACCTGCTGGTCGGAGTGCTCTCCGACGTGCCGCGGCCCACGCTCGAAAAAGGGGCCCGCTGGCTACAGGAGAGTGCGCGCTGAGGAGGGCCGATTTCTAGCGGCCGGCGCGCGGGCGCTTGCCGTGGTTCGCCTTGTTGCGGCGGGCCTTGAGGCGGCGTTTCTTCGTCTTCTTGCTCATAAGGGGTTGGAGGCTACCCGATCGGTAGCCTGCGGCCCGATGGAGAACCTCGGTCTCGTGGGTTTCACCGGCGCAGGCGCGAACCGTCTGTTCAGCGCCCTCACGGGCCTGCCGGTGCCCAGTGAATACGAGGCCGCGGTCGGCGTGGCGAGCCTTCCGGACGAGCGCCTGCGCCTGCTCACCGAGATGTCGAAGTCGAAGAAGACCGTGGCCGCGGGCTTCGAGCTCGCGCACGTCGCGCTGCCCCCGGGCTCGAAACCGGGCGAAGGCCTGGGCGCGAAGGTCCTGGGCACCCTGCGCAACTGCGACGCGATCCTGATCGTCCTCCGCGCGTTCGCCGACGGCGGTGTCGCCCCCGATCCCGACGGCGATCTCGCCGCGCTGGAGCTCGAACTCGTGATCGCCGACATCGCCAGTGTCGAACAGCGGCTCAACAAGCAGCGGCGGGCCGCCAAGAGCGGCGACAAGGAAATCGTCGCCGAGGTCGAGACCCTCGAGCGGGCGAACGCGTTGCTGTCGGAGGGCACGCCGATCCGGCGGGGATCCCTCACGGTCGAAGAGCTCACCCGCCTCGCGCCGGTGTTCCTGCTCACCACCAAGCCGCTGTTGATCGTCGCCAACACCGGCGAGGAGAGCGAGACCGAAATTTCACTGTCGACCGGAGACGAGGTGCTGTCGGTCCCCATCGACATCGAAGCCGAGATCGCAGCCTGCGCGCCCGAGGACCGGGCCGAGATGCGCCAGTCGTACGGCCTCGGTGAGTCGGCCCTCGACTCCGTCGCGCAGGCCGCGTACCTGCTGCTCGGACGGTGCACCTTCTTCACGACCGGCGACGACGAATCGCGCGCCTGGACCTTCCGCGCGGGCGCCAAGGCCCCGGAGTGCGCAGGCGTGATCCACAGCGATCTGCAGCGCGGCTTCATCCGGGCCGAGGTCATCGACTGGCGCGAGCTGCTCGAGATCGGTTCCTGGGCGAAGGCCCGCGAGCAGAAGAAGTTGCGCGTCGAGGGCAAGGACTACGAGGTACGAGACGGTGACGTCCTCGAGATCCGGTTCAACGTGTAGGAATCGGGCATGACCTGGCTGGTTCGGGGTGAAGACGTGCTCGCGGTGGCCGAGGTGGCCGCCTCCCGGCGTGCTCGCACACGCGGGCTCGCCGGTCGTGACGACGTCGAGGGCGCGATCGTCATCCGGCCGTGCCGGCAGGTGCACACGTTCGGGATGCGCTTCCCCGTCGACGTGGCGTTCTGCGACCGCGAAGGCGTCGTGCTGCACATGACTTGTATGACGCGCCGGCGCGTCTCCCGACTCGTCTGGCGGTCGGCGTTCGTCATCGAGGCGCGCGCGGGAAGCTTCGAGCGCTGGAAGCTGGCGCCGGGCGACCTCGTCGAGATCAAGGGCTGACCGTTCTGCATTCGAGCAGGGTCCGATCGGAGTAGGCGGCGGGGCCCGTCGTGACGCGGGGCCCGACGGCCGTGACGGCGTCAGGCAGAATGAAGACCTCCATGGCCCGCTTCTACGTCACGACACCCATCTATTACGTCAACGACGTGCCTCACATCGGTCACGCGTACACGACGGTTGCCGGCGACACGCTGACGCGCTGGAGACGCCTCTGCGGCGACGAGGTCTTCTTTCTCACCGGCACCGACGAGCACGGCCTCAAGGTGCAACGCGCTGCGGAGGCGAGAGGTGTGTCGCCCAAAGAGCTCGTCGACGAGACCGCCGCCCACTTCCGCGCGACGTGGGACGCGCTCGACATCGCCTACGACGACTTCATCCGCACGACCGAGCCGAGGCATTACGTCGCGGTGCAGAAGTTCCTGCAGACGATCTACGACAACGGTGACATCGAGCTCGGAACGTACGAAGGCCTGTACTGCGTCTCGTGCGAGGCGTACTACACCGAGGACGAGCTGATCGACGGTAACTGCCCGATTCACCTCCGCCCGGTCGAGCTCGTGGTCGAGGAGAACTACTTCTTCCGCTTGTCTCGCTTCACCGACCGGCTCCTCGAGTACTACACCGCGCATCCCGACGCGGTGCAGCCGGAGTCGCGCATGAACGAAGTGCTCGGATTCATCCGCGGTGGTCTGCAGGACTTCTCGATGAGCCGGACGTCGATCGACTGGGGTGTTCCGCTGCCCTGGGACCCGAAGCACGTCGCGTACGTGTGGGCCGACGCGCTCTTCAACTACTGCACCGCGGTCGGGTACGCGACCGACGACGGGCGCTTCGCCAAGTGGTGGCCCGCCGACTACCACCTCGTCGGCAAGGACATCCTGCGCTTCCACGCGGTGTACTGGCCCGCGATGCTGATGGCCGCCGGGCTCGAACCGCCGCGGCATGTGTTCGCGCACGGCTGGTTGCTCGTCGGTGGCGAGAAGATGAGCAAGACGGGTCTCAACCAGATCGCGCCGGCTGATCTCGTGGCCGAGTTCGGAGTCGACGGATTCCGCTACCACTTCATGGCCGATCAACGCTTCGGGCCCGACGGCGACTTCTCGTACGAGGCGATGGTGCAGCGGTACAACGCCGATCTCGCGAACAACTTCGGCAACCTCGCGAATCGCGTGCTCAACATGGCGATGAACTACTGCGGAGGAGTCGTCCCCGACGTTCGCGCCGACGGACCCTTGCGGACGGTCGCGGCCGACACGTACTCGGGACTGTCGGAAGCGATGGACCGGCTCGACTTCGCGAGCGGCTTCGGCGCGGTCTGGGACCTCATCCGCGCGACGAACGCCTACATCGAGGATTCGAAGCCGTGGGCGCTCAACAAGCAGGGCGACTCCGAAGGCGTCGCGCGGATCCTGGGCGACTGCCTCGAGTCGTTGCGCATCGTCGCGTTGCTCACATCGCCGGTCATCCCCAACGCGGCGGCCGAACTGTGGCGCCGCCTCGGCCTGCCCGGTCGGCCCGAAGACCAGCGGGTGCCCGAGGGCGCGGCGTGGGGACTGCTGCCCGCGGGCGCAACGCTCGAGAAGGGCGAACCGCTGTTCCCGCGCAAGGAAACCTGATGCCTGATGACCTCCCCGAGAGCGGCGCGCGGCGGTGGGTCGACTCCCACTGCCATCTTCAGCTCGCGGGCGGCGAGGAGCACATCGTCCGGGCGCGCGCCGCGGGCGTCGACTGGATGGTGTGCGTCGGCACCGACCTCGAGTCGTCGGAGTCGGCGACCGCGCTCGCCGATCGTCACCCCGACGTGTACGCCGCGGTCGGACTGCATCCGCACGACGCCTCGAAGTTCGCGGCCGAGTGGCCGATGCTCGAACCCTTGGCCGTCTCGGATGCGTGCATTGCGATCGGTGAATGCGGGTTCGACCTCTTTTACGAGCACTCGCCGCGCGACGAGCAGGAAACGGCCTTCCGGTTCCAGATCCGCCTCGCGAAGCACACGCACAAACCGCTCGTCATCCATTCGCGCGACGCCTGGGACGACACGTTCCGCGTCCTCGACGACGAAGGTGTGCCCGAGCGCACGATTTTCCACTGCTTCACGGGCGGACCCGAGGAAGCGGCCGCCGCGATCGAACGGGGCTGTTACCTCTCGTTCAGCGGCATCGTCTCGTTCAAGAACGCCGACGCGCTCCGCGAGGCGGCCCGGCTCACGCCCGGCGACCGCGTGCTCGTCGAAACCGACTCGCCCTTCCTCACGCCCGAGCCGCACCGCGGCACGCCGAACGAGCCCGCGCTCGTCGTCGCCGTCGGCGCCGCGCTGGCGCGCGCCCGGGGCGCGGAAGCGGGCGAGATCGCCGAGCTCACGCGCGCGAACGCGGTGCGCATCTTCGGCGTCGATCGGTGAGGCCGAGCCAGATCCACGAGCTGTTGACGCGGCACGGGGTACGGCCGTCGAAGGCGCTCGGTCAGAACTTTCTTGCCGACGAGAACACGGCTCGCCGGATCGTGCGGCTCGCCGAAGTGCAGCCGGGCGACCGCGTCGTGGAGGTCGGACCCGGGCTCGGATCACTCACTGTCGCGCTGGTCGAGGCCGGCGCCCACGTGTGCGCGATCGAGCTCGACCGCCATCTCGTACCGATCCTCGCGAACGTTGTCGACGGACTCGACGTCGAAGTCGTCGAGGCCGACGCGCTGCGCGTCGATTGGAACGAGCAGCTCGGACCGGGACCCTGGATCATGGTCGCGAACCTGCCGTACAACGTGGGAACGCCGCTCGTCATCACCGCGCTGGAAACGGCGCCCATGATCAATCGCTTCCTGGTGATGGTGCAACGTGAGGTCGGAGAGCGCATGGCCGCGCACGCCGGTGACGAGGCATACGGCGCGATGTCGGTCAAGGTCGCGTACTACGCGGACGCCACCATTGTCGGCACCGTCTCGCCGAACGTATTCGTCCCGAAACCCAACGTAGAGAGTGTGCTGGTGCGGCTCGTCCGCCACGACAATCCTCCGGTTCCCGTGCGCGACGTCGACGCGATGTTCGACCTCGTGCGCGCCGGATTCGCGACGCGGCGCAAGACCTTGCGCAACACGCTGCAAGGGCGTGTCGACGCGGAACGCTTCGCGCGCGCCGACATCGACCCCCGCGCCCGCGCCGAGACGCTTGCGCTCACCGATTGGGCCCGGCTCGCCGATGCCTGAGCTCGACACGGTACGCGTCGACGCGTACGCGAAGCTCACGCTGTCGTTGCACATCACGGGAACCCGCGCCGACGGCTACCACGAGCTCGACGCGACGATGGTGTCGGTCAGCGAACCCCACGACACGCTCATCATCAACCGCGCGGAGCGCACGTCGTTGACCGTCACCGGACCCTTCGCGGAGGATGTCCCCGGCGACCGGTCGAACCTCGCATGGCGCGCGGCCGACGAGTGCGACCTCGCCGTCGACATCCAACTGTTCAAGGGCATCCCGTCGGGCGCGGGTCTCGGTGGCGGTTCTGCCGACGCGGCCGCGGTGCTGACGGCGCTCGGCGCCGACCCGACGATCGCAGCCACTCTCGGCGCCGACGTCCCGTTCTGCATGCGGGGCGGGTTCGCGCTCGTGCGGGGGATCGGCGACGAGCTCGAACGGGGTGAGAACCTCGCGCTCGCGACCGTCGTGGCAACCCCGCCGTTCTCGTGCTCGACCGCGCAGGTGTATCGCACCTGGGACGAGCTCGGCGGGCCGCGAGACGACGACAACGATCTGCGGCTCGCGGCCGAGGACGTCGAGCCGCGTCTCGTCGAGTTCCGGCGCGCGGTCGAGGCGGCGGCCGGCGCGCCCGCGCTGCTGGCCGGGAGCGGCTCGTCGTATGCGCTCGTCTTCGAACACGTCGACGAGGCCGAACGGGCCCGGGACCGCATCGCAGCCGCGGTGCCCGGTTGGGTCTGGCTCGGATCGACGGCGCCGCACGGCGTCGTCGTGCTTCCCTGAGCCCGCTACCGAGCGACCGACCGCGTAGACGCGAAACGGCCGCCCCGATGGGGCGGCCGCTGCCTACTTACCCTGCTGACGACGCTGCCAGCGAGTCTTCTTCAGCAGCTTCTTGTGCTTCTTCTTGCGCATGCGCTTGCGGCGCTTTTTGATCAGTGAGCCCATGACGAGGGGCGACGCTACCAGACGCCGTCCGACGGCCTCGCAGGGGGCTGAACGCGCGCATCCGTTCGTTCCCGTGCCGGCTCGCGTTTGCAACGGCCTCGTATACCTCTCACGACTACCGTGGTCACGTTTCGGGGGTGGTGTAATGGCAGCACAAGGTCCTTTGGAGTCCTGAGTCGAGGTTCGAACCCTCGCCCCCGAGCCCGTGAGCAGCCCGTGAGCAGGGAGCC